>JBCBGD010000411.1:0-1835 GCA_038527085.1 Pseudomonadota bacterium
TTTCGGCATCGGCCGCGGGGCCTGGCACGCCGACGGAGTCCGCATCGCACTGGGTGAACTGGCGGAAGCGGCCGGGACCTGGCTTTTCATTGCGCCAGACTGGGCCTGCCTGCCATCGCCGGAACGGCCGGCCCACGGTCTGGCTGTTCTGCGCCACATAGCGCGCGAGCGGCGCGGTGAGGTCATAGCGCAGAGACATCCACTGGTCGTCATCATCGGTGAGGGAGAACACGCCATCATTGGGGCGGTCCTTGTCCGGCAGGAACTTTCCGAGCGCGTCGGTGAACTCGAAGGCAGGCGTTTCAAGGCGCCGGAATCCCCAGCGCTCGAACACGCCGGAGGCGCGCCGGATCAGCTCGTCCTCGGCGGCAATGTCCACGCCGAGCCGGTCCTCGAAGCCGCGGGGCGAGCGCGCTTTCAATTTGGATTTCGACATGGGCGGCACTCACCGGGGCTGACAGGAGCCCCCTTTTAACGACCTTCGCGGTGGCGTCTACTCATATGGGTTTGCTCGGTGCGGTTCGACGCTGGCGCGTCGGCACCTGCGCCTGCGCCTTGCTTGTGCGGCTCCAATTCAGTGACTGCAGCCCTTTGCGCGATCCACGAGAGCGAAGCGATACGGGATCAAACAAAAATGGAGCGGGTACACGGAATCGAACCGAGATCCTCAGCTTGGAAGGCTGCTGCACTACCGTTGTGCTATACCCGCGCCGGATCGGTGGAGATACTGCGGCGCCGATGGAATGGCAAGGGGGCAGACTCCGCGGCTTACCCCAGACCCAGCGCGCCTGAAATGCGCCCCCAGAGACGTATCAGCAGCAAGACCCCGCCGGCCAGGCTGAGGCCCG
The DNA here is from genome assembly GCA_038527085.1 of Pseudomonadota bacterium. GTDB lineage: Bacteria > Pseudomonadota > Alphaproteobacteria > Caulobacterales > Hyphomonadaceae > UBA5336. The sequence continues at coordinate 849 of JBCBGD010000411.1, forward strand.
CAGCGACGAGGAAAAATCCGTCGCGCGCGGTGAGGCCAAGGCCGAACAGGAGCACGGCCAGGCCCGGCAAGACCGGCCCGAACGGGATAAAGCCGAGCGGAAAGCTGATCAGCGCGGCCGCGATGCAGACCAGCGCGATGAGCTGGGCGAAAGGCGGGTCTGTGAGGAAGGTCAGCCGCGGGCGCAGCACGGCGTCGATCCTGCGGACATAGCCTTGCGACATCTCCACGCCCTTGAGCAGGTCCTCGCGGCGGAACTCGAACTTCAACAGGCGGCCAGGCACCCAGGGATAGCGCATGCCGATCAGGATCTGGCCCGAGATCACCAGGATCAGCAGGGACACCAGCCAGGTGGCGCCGGGAATGATCGTCAGGGGGCTTATCGCGATGAACCCCAGCAGGAGCAGAAGCGGCCCATAGGAGCGCCGCCCGACAGCATTGAGCATGTCGCGCGCGGTGATCACCTCACCGTCCGTCTCTTCGACAAGCGAGCGCATCAGCGAGGAGAGATTGTTGACCTTGGTCATGGCATTTCCCGCGCTTCGCACCCGCAACAACTGAGGTGTGTTTTTCCTTCTCGAACAACCATTGATTAAAAAACCGAAAGCTGCATTCTTGGTGGTCCGACGAGGGGTCGGTAATAAGGGCTAAAAATGAAGAAGAAAATGATTGCGCTTGGAAGCGCCGTGATCCTTTGCGGCTGTGCTACGATCACGAGGGGAACGACCGAAGCTTTTGTAGTCGAGACTGAGCCGTCGGGGGCAACTGTCACGACAAGCTTGGGCGTGATGTGCGCACCAACGCCTTGCGTTATTCCCAAGGTGAGCCGTGAGGCCGAGTTCACAGTGACAATTGAACGCGAAGGCTATCAGACCACCACACACAACATCACTCATCAAATGTCGGGCGGTGGCGGTGCAGGAATGGCTGGCAATGTCTTGCTGGGAGGCGTCATTGGCGCTGCCGTGGATGCAAACAGTGGAGCACC
>JBCBGD010000412.1:0-1833 GCA_038527085.1 Pseudomonadota bacterium
TCCGTGAAAATCCCGGCAGGCGTTGAAAGCGGCATGCGCATCCGCCTGGCAGGCGAAGGCGAAAGCGGCGCACAGGGTGGGCCGAAAGGCGACCTCTACATCTTCGTCACCGTGGAAGAACACGACATCTTCGAACGCGACGGGCCCAACCTTTACTGCCCTGCCCCTGTGCCCATGGCGACCGCAGCCCTTGGAGGCTCGATCGAGATCCCGACCATTGATGGCGGGCGCGCGCGCGTGACCATTCCCGAAGGCGCCCAGACCGGCCGCAAATTAAGGCTCAAGGGCAAGGGCATGCCGTCCCTGCGCCAAAGCGGCGGGCATGGTGACCAGTATGTCGAAATCGTCGTCGAGACGCCGCGCAACATGACCGCGCGCCAGAAAGAACTGATGCGCGAATTCTGCGAAGAGTCCGGCGGCAACTGCCACCCGGATAGCGAAAGCTGGATGGGCCGTGTGCGCAAATTCTGGGACGACCTGTCAGGCACCGACGAACACCGCCCGCATTGATCCTTGATCCCGTATCGGGCTGCGCCCTCACATGGATCGCGCTCAAGGCTGCCTAACTGCAACAACGACCGTGGGGCGGTTCCGAAAGCCCGCCTGACGCAATCCGCTCTCATGGTGAGCGGAGACGAACCATGGGCAACAGTCCCCCGAACCTGGCTAATCGCTCGTCAGCGCGACGAACACATCCTCAAGGTCAGGCTCTTCCGTCGCCAGATCCTCAATGCCCACACCTGCCGCACGGACCTGCTCCAGCAGGCGTCCGATACCGGTTTCACCGCTTCGGAAGTTGATCGCCAGCGCGCCATCCGGGCGGAGCTTGGCATCGAGGTGTTCCAGCGCTTCGGGAACATTGGCGAGGGTTTCGCGCGGCGTGATCGTCAGCGTCTTCTGGTCCAGGCGCGCCAGCAGTTGCGGCGTCGGCTCGCTGGCAATCACCTCACCATGGTGGATGATCGCGATCTGGTCGCAAAGCTCCTCGGCCTCTTCCAGATAGTGTGTGGTCAGGATGATCGTCGTGCCCGCCTTGTGCAGCTCGCGCACATACTCCCAAAGTGAGCGGCGCAGCTCCACGTCCACGCCCGCCGTCGGCTCGTCCAGGATCAGCACAGGCGGGGCGTGCACCAACGCCTTGGCCACCATCAGGCGCCGTTTCATCCCGCCGGACAATTGGCGCACATAGGCGTCCTTCTTGTCGTCCAGACCGACGGCTTCGAGGATCGCCTCGCTGCGGCGCTCGGATTTCGGCACACCGTAGAAGCCTGCCATGAGCTCGAGCATTTCCAGAGGCGTGAAAAACGGGTCCATGGTGATTTCCTGGTTCACCACGCCGATGGCTGCGCGCGATTCGCGCGGATGCTCGTCAATGTCGAGACCCCAGATGCGCGCCGTGCCCGCCGTCTTGGTCACGAGGCCCGCCAGAATGTTGATGAAGGTCGACTTGCCCGCCCCGTTCGGCCCAAGCAGGCCAAAGATCGACCCGCGCGGAATCTGCAGGTCGATGCCTTTCAGGGCGCGCTTTTCCGGCATCTTGCCAGAGGCGGCATAGGTCTTTTCCAGCCCCACAGTCTCGATGGCGAATTCGGGAAGGGAGGGGTCATCGCCCATGGCGGGGCTCCTGATCGGGAGAAAAAGTCGGCAGACGCGCCGTCCTGACCTGCGGATATAGGCCCGTGCGGAGCCGAGGGGAAGCGCCCATGCCCTCCGCCACGCGGCTCGTGGTGCGGTCTCGCCCTGAAGGATAATGATTTTCTATCCGACGGGGCTGGCGGCCGTGCCAAGCTTCTGGCCATGGACCACCGCCCCCACCTCCTTCGCTGGCGCGAG
>JBCBGD010000413.1:0-1829 GCA_038527085.1 Pseudomonadota bacterium
GCCTCGTGTTCGAGTTGGGCGTCAGCGCGGCGGTTCTCCACATAGGGAACGGTGTGCGCACCGCACGTCTGGCCGATGAGCAGGCTGTCACATTGCGTAAAGTTTCGCGCCTTTTCGGCCTTTTTGTTGATCGAGACGAGGCCGCGATAGGTATTGTCGCTCTTGCCCGCGCTGATGCCCTTGGAGATGATGCGCGAGCGCGTGTTCTTGCCCAGATGGATCATCTTCGTGCCGGTATCGGCCTGCTGGCGACCATTGGTGACGGCGATGGAGTAGAACTCACCAACGCTGTCATCGCCGCGCAGGATGCAGGACGGGTATTTCCACGTGATGGCAGAGCCCGTCTCGACCTGGGTCCAGGAGATTTTCGAGCGGGCGCCGCGGCAATCGCCGCGCTTGGTGACGAAATTGTAGATGCCGCCCTTGCCGTCTTCGTCGCCGGGCCACCAGTTCTGCACGGTGGAGTATTTGATCTCGGCGTCGTCCAGCGCGACAAGCTCGACGCAGGCCGCGTGGAGCTGGTTTTCGTCGCGCATCGGCGCGGTGCAGCCTTCCAGGTAGGACACGTAGGCGCCCTTGTCAGCGACGATCAGCGTGCGCTGTCCGATGGAGCTCAGCACCTATTTCCGCATTCATGCGGAAATAGGTGCTAAGCTCCATGGGGCAGCGAACGCCCGGCGGAATGTAGACGAAGGTGCCGTCGGAAAAGACCGCAGCATTCAGCGTGGCGAAGTAATTGTCTGTGATTGGGATGACCGAGCCAAGATACTTCTTCACCAGCTCGGGATGCTCCTGCACCGCCTCGCTGATGGACATGAAGATGACACCCGCCTTGGCGAGTTCTTCGCGGAAGGTGGTCGCGACGGACACACTATCGAAGACCGCATCGACCGCAACGCGCGGGGTTTCTCGCGCCTGGGCGGCCGTTTCCGCCGCGCCCGCCACGCCGAGCAGGACTTCTGCTTCGCGCAGGGGAATGCCGAGCTTCTTGTAGGTCTCGAGGATTTCCTCGGGCACGTCGTCGATGGACTCGTACTTCGCGCCCGCCTTTGGAGCGGCGTAATAGTGGTAGGCCTGATAGTCGATCTCAGGATAGCGCAGCATCGCCCAGCGCGGCTCTTCCATGGTCAGCCAGCGCTGGTAGGCCTTGAGGCGCCACTCCAGCAGCCATTCCGGCTCGCCTTTTTTCTCCGAAATCAGCCGGACGATGTCCTCATTCAGGCCCTTTGGCGCGAGATCCATCTCGATGTCGGTGCTGAATCCGGCGGAATAGTTCTCGGACTCAAGCGCCTTGGCCGCGGCGACCGTGGCCTCGTCCACGCCCTCTTTCACGATGACTTCGCCGTCATCGCCATGCTCGTGTGGCTCTTCCATTCCGCAACAATCGGTCATGTCGTCTCCTTCAGCACGGTGCGCCTTGCAGCGGCCAACCAGGCCTCTGCGACGGCATCGAAATCACCGGGCTGTGTGTTCCATCCAAAGCTGGTGCGGATTGCGCATTCCGCAAGAGCGTCAGACTGGCCCATGGCGCTCAAAACGACCGAGCGGCGCACCTTGCCCGAGCTGCACGCCGCGCCTGCTGACACGGCTATGCCCGCAAGGTCCATCGCCATGACCTGGGTCTCGGATCTAAACCCTTCTATCGCAAAGCAGGAGGTGCCGGCCAGCCGCGGGGCGGATTTGCCCATGACGGTGATACCGGCTTCGCGCGCGAGTCGCGCCTCCATGGCGTCTCGATCTTGTTTGAGAGCTTCGCAGGACGCCAGTTGGTCCTGTCCGGCCGACGCCGCCGCGCCGAAGCCGGCGACTCCAATGACATTCTCAGTGCC
>JBCBGD010000414.1:0-1828 GCA_038527085.1 Pseudomonadota bacterium
GCAGACGTGCTTAACCGTGCCGGTTATGCCAGCCCCATCCGCACGCCCCGCGGTCGGGACATTTTCGCCGCCTGCGGACAGCTGCGCAGCGAGAGCGTGAAGAAAAGCGCGGCAGAGAAGCGGCGCGAGGCGCTGGCAGCGGAATAGGCCATGGCCGACCCAAAACTCATCACCCTTGGCTGCCGGCTGAACAGCTACGAGTCCGAAGTCATGCGCCGCCATGCCAGCGAAGCGGGGCTGGGCGAGGCCGTCATCGTGAACACCTGCGCAGTCACAGCAGAAGCCGTGCGTAGCTCCCGCCAGGCCATCCGCCGCGCGGCAAAAGAAAATCCCAACGCGCCGGTGATCGTCACGGGGTGCGCTGCGCAGATCGAGCCCGAGCGCTTCGCAGAGATGCCGGAAGTCACCCGCGTCATCGACAATCACGCCAAGATGCAGGCCGAGACCTGGGCGCCGACGACGCTGCTGGATGAGACGCGCCCGAAAGTGCAGGTCAACGACATCATGAGTGTGCGTGAGACAGCTGCGCACCTGATCGACGGGATGGAGGGCCGGGCGCGCGCCTATGTCCAGGTCCAGCAGGGCTGCGACCACCGCTGCACCTTCTGCATCATCCCCTATGGCCGGGGAAATTCGCGCTCCGTGCCCGCTGGCGAGGTCGTCGCCCAGGTCCGCGCGCTGGCCGAGAGCGGCCACCATGAGGTGGTGCTGACAGGCGTTGACCTCACCAGCTGGGGCGCGGACCTGCCCGGCAGCCCGCAGCTTGGCAACCTCGTCCAGCGCATCCTGAAACTGGTGCCGGACCTGCCCCAGCTGCGCATTTCCTCCATCGACGCGATCGAGATCGATGATGCCTTGTTTGAGGCCATGTCAGAGCCGCGCCTTGCGCCTTTCATGCATCTGAGCCTGCAGCATGGCGACACGCTGATCCTGAAGCGGATGAAGCGGCGCCATTCGCGCGAAGAGGCCGTGGCGCTGGCCTCAAGACTGCGCGCGGCGCGGCCTGACTTGGCGCTGGGCGCGGACCTCATAGCTGGCTTTCCGACCGAGACCGAAGACGCGTTCGAGAACAGCGTGGCCCTGATCGAAGAGTGCGGGCTCAGCTTCGTGCACGTTTTCCCCTACAGCCCGCGCCCCGGCACGCCTGCGGCCCGAATGCCGCAACTTGAGAAAGCCCTCATCAAGGACCGCGCGGCCCGCCTGCGCGAGGCTGCGGCTGCGGCGCTCAGTCGGCACCTGGACACAAAGGTTGGCCAGACTGTGGACGCCCTCATCGAGCGCGATCAATCAGCGCGTATGCCCGATTTTACACCAGTTCACATCGTTAACGCGGCGGGCCTGGTTGCGGGCCGCCCCGCACTCCTACACATTACGAGCCACACAGGCGAGAAACTGATCGGACGCGTGCCATGATCCTCTGGTTCGGAAAAAAGAAGAAAAAGAAGGAACTGGAAGAGGCCGGCAAAGCCATCGAGCAACAGGAGGCCGAGCAGGCCGCCGAAGCGGCAGAGATCGTCCAAACCGCCGAACCCGTCATCGAGCTTGAGCCCCATGACGGCGACTTACAGGCGCCCCATGAGGGGCTCGACCCAGGCGCGCCGCATCACGAGTCGGCAGACGAGGCCCCGCTCGACCTGCCCGGTCCTGAGCCGGACGCCGAAGAGATCATGGATACGCCGGAACTCGCCCACCTGCATGACGAGGCGCCCGCGCCGCAGCCCGATCTGCCGCCCGCCGATTTCACCCCCATGGGGCCAGAGGAAACCCCGCTCGATCCCGGGGCAGCCCTGCATGTCGATCCACCGGAACCCGAGCCAGCGCCAAAGCC
>JBCBGD010000415.1:0-1822 GCA_038527085.1 Pseudomonadota bacterium
TGGTTCGCCTTGGCGTGGCGCGTGTGGCCATAGCCAATCACATAGCCGCCGTCCGTCAGGGCCTCAGAGCGGGCGCGGAAGCCTTCAAAGCGGGTGATGAGGTCTACGCCGGCCTGAGTTGTGCGCATGCGCCCTGCCATCGGTTGCTCCGATTTGGGACACGTCAGTCCCCGTTCATCCCCCCTGGCTGCAATCGCCGAGCCATGGCCCCGGGCCTACAGCAACACAAGTGTCGCGAGCCCCAGGAATGAGAAAAAGGCAACAATATCAGTCAGGGTCAACACAAACACAGACGAGGCTACCGCGGGATCGGCCCCAAGACGCTTCAAGGTGAGCGGTACCAGTACGCCGGAAAGCCCCGCCCAGAGGAAGGTTGCCAGCATGGCCGCGGCAATAACCATTGCCAGTTTGATATCGCGAAACCAGCCGAAGGCGATGGCCGCCACGCCGATAGCGAACAGCACGCCGTTGACGAGTCCGGTGAGAAATTCCCGTAGCACCGCCCGGCGCGCAGCAGTGCCTTCCAGTTCACGCTCTGCGATGGCGCGCACACTCACAGCAAGCCCCTGGCTGCCAGCATTCCCACCCAGCGCGGCCACCACGGGCATCAGGATCGCGAGCGCCACGATCTCGGCGATGGTCGCTTCGAACAGAGCAATCACGCCGGACACGACGAAGGCAGTGATCAGATTGACCCCAAGCCATGGCGCACGGGCTCTGACGCTTTCCAGCACCGTGTCAGAGCCATCGGCAGAGGACACATTCGACAGGGCCAACAGGTCTTCAGTGTTCTCATCCTGAATGACGTCGACCATGTCATCCACGGTAATGATGCCGATGAGGCGGCCATCGGCATCCTTCACAGGTGCCTGTGCGAGGCTGTATTTCTGGAACTGGTAAGCGACCTCTTCCTGGTCCATGTCTCCGCGAATGTCGCTTTCCAGGGGCTGCATGATGTCGGTCAGCGCCACGTCGCGCGGGGTGCGCATCAGCATGGACAGGGGCACGACGCCCTTCACCTTCATGCCCGGGTCGACGATGCAGATTTCGTAGAACTGCAAAGGCAATCTCTCGCCCTGCTCGCGCGCATGGTCGATGGCCTCGCCGACAGTCCAGAACTCCGGAGCAGCGACCACCTCGGTCTGCATCAACCGGCCTGCAGTTTCCTCACCATAGGCGAGGCCCTGTTCAAGCGCGGCGCGGTCGCGCGGGGCGATCTCGGCGAGGATCTTGTCGCGCCGGTCCTCCTCGAGATCTTCAAGGATCGTGGTCGCATCGTCTGAATCGAGCGCGTCGAGCGCCACGGCCACGGCCTCGTCGGGCAAGGTCTCGACCGCGTCCTCACGATATTCGTCGCGCAGTTCGATCAGAATTTCGCTGGGCAACTCCCCGCCCAGCAGGTCCACTGCGGCGCAGAATTCGTCCTTGGACAGCTGCTCCAGCGCATCTGCCGCATCGGCTGGGTGCAGGCGCGTCAGCGTACGCGAAAGCCAGGGCCGGTCGCCCTCGTCCACAGCATCGGCAAGATCGGCCAGCAGAACGGGATCGAGGCTGGCATCGTCTTCCGGCGGGGTCTGTTCAGGCATTGCGTTCATGGCCCGCTTGTCCCGCGAAAGCCGTGGCGAAGCAAGCAGGGTCCCGCGCTGGGGCTCAGGCCTCGCCCTGGCCTTTCGTCTTCACGTGTCCGAGCAGCCCCTCTGCCGCGCTACGCACGTGTAGATCCCTCTGAGGGAAAGGAATTTCGATGCCTTCCGCGGCCAGGGCCTTGTTGATCGCCGCGTTCAGCTCATCGCGTACGCGAAAACGCTTTCGCGGGTTGGAA
>JBCBGD010000416.1:0-1817 GCA_038527085.1 Pseudomonadota bacterium
ATCACGCTGGACCGCGGCGCCGCCCACCTCAAGGACGAGCTGATGCCGCGCTATGCCGAGCTCATCTATAATGGCTTCTGGTGGAGCCCTGAGCGCGAAATGCTCCAGGCCGCCATCGACCACTCCCAGGCCCACGTCACCGGCGAGGTGACCCTGCAGCTCTACAAGGGCGCGGCGCATCTGGTGGCGCGGACATCGCCTTACAGCCTCTATTCAGAGGCCCACGTCACCTTCGAAGATGATGCCGGCGCCTATGACCAGAAAGACGCCGAAGGCTTCATCAAGCTGAACGCGCTGCGGCTGCGCTTGCTGGCCGCGCGGGATAAGCGGATTGGGCGGAATTGATTTGCCGCAGCTAGATCGACAACCTTCTGATGCAACAAAAGCGCTTGTGGAAGAGTTTATCCGATTTCGCGGTGGCTTCGTTTCATCCTTTGGACAATGTGAGTTTCTCTTTGGACGATTGATATCCAGGCTCACGGCAAATGAGCGCATTTCTTTCGTTGCCGTCGAATTCCCGTTTCGTGTGGAATCGAGACTTCAGGCAGTGATCCAAGCGTTCGAGAATGAAAGCGCCCTAAATCCCTACAAGGAACAAGCCTTCCGATTGGCTAGTCGGCTTAAAGCCGAGATCGACCTCCGAAATTTTCTAGTTCACGGCTTCGCGAAGTTCTTCGCTCAAGAAGGTTGTTGGCGAATACGCTTATGTCGTCCTGTCAAAGATAATCCGTGGCATGAGTCTGAGATGGTCATCAGGATTGAGGAGGTCCCGCAACACGTCTCTCGAATGGGCCTTCTTACGCAAGAATCGATATATTTTTTAAATGATCTCAATTCCGCTTTCGAATTGAACTTCTGAACCTATGCATGATGAATGGTCAAAACCTCGCGCCGCAGCGTCCAAAACCAACCAAGATCAGTTGGATTGCGACCCTGCCTTCTAGATTGCAAACATTCATGTCAGATGTGACGACTTTGACACATCATGTGGCGACCTACGGCCCGACATAAAAGGTTCATCAAACTGTTACGTGCCAGTCATATCGCAACGCCATAGGCTTGTCTGCTGAAGGTTTGTTTCGACTGTCAGTGGCGGGCAGTCTTGGTTGCACAAGACCACCCGCCGGAGAGAACGGCGCTCGCGCCGTTTCTCACGCCTCGGTCAGAGAGCGCGTTGTTTTCCTATTGGCTTCACAGCCATTAAGTCAACAGGGTTCCGGTCTCTCCAAGAAACGCAAAGTCTCGGTGTGGCCTGAATGCGCCTCACTGAAGACGCGTGGAGCACGGAGCCAACCATGGAACTACTTCAAGCATTTTATTTTGTTGCGGCGGGCACAGGCGCAGTCTGCGCTGGAATCGCTGCAATTTTTGCGGTCTCCGCAAACAGGGGCGACGACAAGGATTAGAAGGCGCTCCATGCACCTCGTGATCTCCCCCAAAAATGCGGGGATATCCTGCGCCTTATCCGCCTCCCTTCAGGGCGGGCGTATACTTCCGCCCATGGAAGCCCTGCGCGACCCCTTTTCCCGGGTTCATCCCTTTTTCTGGCCCGTCCTGTGGCTGAGCCTGCGTGCCTTTGTGCGCTGGACCGGCCGCATGATCGAGGAGGGCCACGCCTATGCCGGACTCCGGGTGGAACTCACATGGTATGGCTGGATTCATGTCGAAGCGATCGACCTGTCTGAGAGGGGCGCGGATTTCCGCCGCCATATGATGGGCGCGGCGCGGGAGGATGGGTGGAGCGTGCTAGCCCGCGCTTCGGGGCGAATCGACAGACTCGCCGCTTTTAATGAAGCCGCAGACCCGTGCGCAGGCAG
>JBCBGD010000417.1:0-1810 GCA_038527085.1 Pseudomonadota bacterium
TGGATGTCGGGAAGCGACGGGTCGTAGCGCCGACTGAAGTCGAGCTGTCCGTCAAACGCCGCCTCTTCCGAGGCGATTACGCGGTCAAGGAGCTCGTGAATATTCATCTCTGCACGCTGGGGCGCTGAGAAAAGTTCAAACGCAGACAAGCGATTGACGAGGCGCTCGATGCGGCCGGCCTCCTCGCAAATCAATGACAATAGCTCGCGTTGAGACGGCTCCGCCTTTCGCAACAGCAACTGGGCTGCGCCTGAAATCCCGGCAAGCGGATTTTTGATTTCATGTCCCAGAATGCGGCCGAAACTCGCCACGCCCACGATCGGGTCTGGCGTTTCACGGGCCAGGCTCGGACTGATGGCGAGGACGAGTTCACCAGAATGGAACCAGCGCACCCTCACAGTGGCGCTAAACTCATCAACGAGACCCTTCGGCTTGAGTGCCACTTCAGGCGCTGCTGTGTCCGTACTGTGCTGGCGTGCGTGGCGCGTGAGAGCCGTCAACCCGTCCACGTTCACAACCAATTCCGACAGTGGGTGGTCCATGATCTGCCGACGCGACAAGCCAAAAAGTTGCTCTGCAGCCTGATTGGTGTCGCGAATGATGTCGTCTTCTGTCAGGCCGATCAGCGCGACAGGCGCCTGGTCGGACAATGCGGTCATTGGTAGGCGTTCGGCAGCGTCCATGTCAGGCGGCGATAACAACGCGATCTGTTGAGTAGATGTTGCGCAGGGCCCGTGTCAGCTCGCGTGGATCATCGATCCGGCAAACCTCACCGCGCACAGCGCGTCTTTCTGGTATCGAAAGCGGCGTGTCCAGTGCGTCGATGGCCGCAGCGATGTGCTTTCTCACGGTGCGTACGCCTAGCCGCTCTCCATAGAGCGCGACACTATCGGCGATCTGTTCTGCGAGACTATCGAACTGCTCCATGATCGATGGCTGTTGATAGCTTGCGCCATTGAGGCTGGCCTCGATCTCGCCGACGAGCCAGGGACGCCCGACAGCTGCCCTGCCGATCATCACGGCCTCGGCCTTGGAAGCGGCAAGTGCGCGGTGGGCATCATCAGTCGACCCGATGTCACCGTTCACAATCAATGGAATGCGGACGGCGTCAGATGTCGACGCCACGGCTGTCCAGTCGGCCTCGCCCTTGTAGAACATGCAGCGCGTACGCCCATGAACGGTGACCCAACACACGCCAAGGCGTTCTGCTATCGCAGCAAGCTCGGGCGCGTTGAGACTGTCATGGTCCCAACCGAGCCTCATCTTGAGGGACACCGGTGTTCCGCCTGCCCCTTCGAGTGTCGCCTCGATGATCCGCGAGGCCAAATCGAGGTCACGCATGAGGGCGGAGCCTGATTGGCCACCTGTGACCTGTTTCGACGGACACCCCATATTGATGTCGATGACGTCAACGCCTTGGTCGCGCAGCAGTCGGGCGCTTGCTAGCATGTCTTCCGGCCGTCTGCCTGCAAGCTGGACGATCCAGGGACCGTCACCATCGTGCCTGCAGGTCCGGCGCACGACATCTTCGCGTCCGATCAGGAGAGATTCGCCCGCAACCATTTCCGAAACCACTGCCTTTGCCCCAAACCTGACGGCCTGGCGGCGGAAGGGTGCATCCGTGGATCCGGACATGGGCGCTAGCCATGCCAGAGCAGGGAGGGAAATGGCGGTTCTCGTCGTCATGGAGCCTTGATAAGCTCTCAATGCCTAATTGTCAGGCGTTTCTGACGTATTGCGCATATTTCAGGCTGGGCAGCGCTGGCAGCGACCTTTAAGGCTGAGGTCATGAGCACAAACGCAATCATCG
>JBCBGD010000418.1:0-1805 GCA_038527085.1 Pseudomonadota bacterium
CTCAGCGCCAGACTTCATCAAGAAATCCCGCGAGATTGGTGCACAGTTGAACCTCACCGCAGACATGCTGAAGCGCCCGCTCAATGTCGGCTTTTCCGGCGGCGAGAAGAAGCGGCTGGAAGTCTTCCAGATGATGATGATGGAGCCGCGCTTTGCGATCCTCGATGAGACTGACAGCGGCCTCGACATTGACGCGCTTAAGACGGTCGCCGATGGCGTCAATGCCCTGCGCAGCCCCGAGCGTGGCATGCTGGTCATCACCCATTACCAGCGCCTTCTCGACCACATCAAACCCGACAAGGTCCATGTGATGGCAGCTGGCAAGATCGTGACCACAGGCGGTCCGGAACTCGCCCACCGCCTCGAAAAAGAGGGCTATGACGGCGTGCTCGGCGAGGCGGCCTGATGGACATCGCAGCGCTGCGGGACAAGGTCCCGAATGCCAATCCGGCTGAGCTGGAACTGATCGCACGCTATGCGATGCTCCCCGAAGATCCGCGCCGCGAGCGCAGCTTTTCGGCGTTTCTCGAAACAGGTCTGCCCCACCGCCGGATGGAGGCCTGGAAGTGGACTGACTTCAAGGCCGCGCTTCAGACGCTCGAAGGCAGCAAACGCCCGCCAGCGCTCGATCCGTTTGCGGACATCGATGCCGTGCGCATTCTTGTGTCAGCAGGCCGTATGACGGTGCCGGACGCATGGCCAGACGGCATCAGCGCCTTCGAGAAAACCGAAGCCCAGGCCTTTGGCTCGGCCGAGCAGATGCCGCTCGGCGCACTGACGGCAGCGCTAGCGGGGCAGAAGGGCGGCATCGACACGCTGATGATCGAGGTGACGGAGCCTGTCTCGACCCCGATCCACGTGGTGTGCGCCTCAGACGGCGCTGAAGCCAGCTTCTCTCGGATTACACTTCTCGTAAGGCCCGGTGCATCGGTCCACCTGATCGAAAGCCATCTCGGCGGGGCGGGTTTTTCCGGACATCTTCTCGACGTAGGCGTCCAGGACGGCGGCAGCGTGACCCGCACGCTCTATCAGGCGGGCGCTGCCGATGAGGCACAAGCGGTCACGGCGGACATTTATCTCGATGAAGGCGCACAGTACACGCAGACCACGCTCGCCTTCGGCGCCAAGATCTCGCGCCACGAAACGCGCCTGACTCACCGCAAACAGGGCGCTTGGGCCACGCTCAACGCAGCCTATCTCGCCGCGCCCGGCCACCATGTCGACATCACCACCCATGTGCGTCACGGAGCGGGGGCCTGCACCACGAAGCAGGTGACCAAGGGCGCGGTGCTCGACGGCGGCAAGGGCGTCTTCCAAGGCAAGTTTCTGGTGCCGCGCGCGGTCGGCCAGAAGACCGATGCCGACATGCAGCACCACGCACTGCTCCTTGAAAACGGCGCTGAAGTGAACGCCAAGCCAGAGCTTGAAATCTATGCCGACGATGTTGAATGCGCCCACGGCAACACCTGCGGTGCGCTCGACGCCGACCAGCTCTTCTATCTCCGCCAACGCGGCATTCCGCAAGCGCAGGCACGCGCGATGCTGACGCAGGCTTTTGTTGTTGAGGCGCTGTCTGCCGCGGCGCCGGATCTGGAAGAGATCCTGTCGGTTGAGGCGAGCGCCTGGCTAGACACGGCCCTCAAATAAAAAAGCGGCGCTCCCTGGGGACGTAGGAGCGCCGCCTGTCGATCAGCCGGGAGGGGGCACCGGCCGTCGACGGATTGGGGGGTGAGACCTGATTACAGGTCGCTTCCGCCCCAAAGCACGGAAAACTCTTCGCAGTGCACCAGCACGCTCTGGAAGTC
>JBCBGD010000419.1:0-1801 GCA_038527085.1 Pseudomonadota bacterium
CCGGCTTTCACGGCCTGGTCGCCGAGCCCACCGGAAAGGCCAGGCAGGTCAATCCAGAGCGCCATGGAGACGATCACCAGACCAAAGACCAGCCCGCCGATCCACTTGGACCGCAGGAGTTCGCGCAGCGTTGTCAGCATTCAAAGGCTCTCTTGGATGTTGATGGCATGTAGCCTGCTTGCTAGGCGAGGCACACGCCCAAGACAAGAGAGGGAACACCGTCCATGGCACGCACACTCATCGCAGGAAATTGGAAGATGAATGGGCTGCAGGCCAGTCTTGGTGAAGTCGAGACCGTTGCAGGCGCGGTGAAGGATGGCGGCAATGGCGCTGAGATACTTCTTTGCCCGCCTGCTACACTCGTGGCGGCGGCAGCAAATCTGGCCGAGGGATCCGCGCTGATGATTGGCGGACAGAACTGCCATCCAGAGCCTAAAGGGGCTCACACAGGCGACATTTCCGCGCCGATGCTCAGGGATGTTGGCGCGTCGATTGTGATCGTGGGCCATTCAGAGCGCCGCGAAGCCCATGCTGAACGCAGCACGTATGTGCAAGAGCAGGCTTATGCGGCGCTTGAGGCGGGTCTGATCCCGATCATCTGCATTGGTGAAAACTACAATGAGCGCCAGCGCGGCGAGACTGACCGGGTCAATGAGCGCGTCCTGCTCAAATCCATGCCGTATTCCACTGACCAGCACCCCTCGCCCCATTTTATAGTCGCGTATGAGCCGAAGTGGGCCATCGGCACGGGCCAGACACCGACCTTGGAACAAATTGAAAGCGCCCACGCGCACATTCGCAGCATCCTCGTCGAACATCAGGGCAAGGCTGGCGCAGACATGCCGATCCTGTATGGCGGCTCTCTGAAGCCGGGGAATGCAGCTGAAATCCTCAGCATCGACAGTGTGAATGGCGGACTGATCGGCGGGGCCAGCTTGAAGGCCGAGGATTTCCTCGCCATCTACGCGGCGGCCGCAAACTGACCTGAATTGTGAAAACGGGGTTGGCGCGCAGGCTCATCCGGCCTATTGCGCCCCATTGGTTTTCTCATAGCGGTTTTTTCGCATGCAGCTCGTTATTCTCACCATTCACATCCTGGCCTGTGTCGCCCTGACGGCCGTTGTCCTGCTCCAGCGCTCAGAAGGTGGCGCGCTCGGCATTGGCGGCGGCGGTCCGGGCGGCGGCATCATGTCAGGCCGCGGTGCGGCAGGCGCGCTGGTGCGCACCACGATGATCTTCGCGGGCGTCTTCTTCGTCACCAGCCTGACGCTGACCACAATGGCCGCGCGCAATGATGACAGCCGCACGGCCGCCGAGCGGGCAGGGGAAGTGACGAGCGACGAAGGCGTGACCGGCATCATTGACGGCGACATTCTCGACCCGGAAACTGACCTGCTTCCGACCGCGCCCGTGGAAACGCCGCTGGAACTGGACGAGCCCGACGCTGGCGTGGACTCGAGGCTGGGCGAAACCCCGCTCGATCTCGGCGAAGACACGTCCGAGCCCGCACCCGACGCTGAGCCTGAGACCGAGGCGCCCCAGCAATAATCTGCAAAGGCGAGTCCTTCGCCTTGGCACGCGAATCAGATCAGGCTGACCTCCCATGATCCGCTATATCTTCATTACGGGCGGCGTGGTGTCTTCCCTTGGAAAAGGCATTGCTTCAGCCGCCCTTGGGGCCTTGCTGCAAGCGCGCGGCTACGGCGTGCGTTTGCGAAAACTGGACCCCTATTTGAACGTCGATCCCGGCACGATGAGCCCCCGCCAGCATGGCGAAGTTTTTGTCACCGATGACGGGGCG
>JBCBGD010000420.1:0-1482 GCA_038527085.1 Pseudomonadota bacterium
ATGCCTGTGGGCAGGTGGGTGATGCGCACGGCGGAGTCGGTCGTATTCACGTGCTGGCCGCCGGAGCCTGACGCGCGCATCGTGTCGATGCGGATGTCCTCATTCCTGATCTCGATCTGCACGTTTTCCGGCGCCGGCAGGACGGCGACAGTGGCGGCTGATGTATGGATGCGGCCCTGGGTTTCTGTCGCTGGCACGCGCTGGACACGGTGCACCCCTGACTCCCATTTCAGCAGGCCGAACACCTGGTCGCCGGAAATGTTCGCCGTGATCTCCTTGTAGCCACCTGCATCGCCGTCCGAGACCGACACGATCTCGACTTTCCAGCCCTGCAACTGGGCGAAGCGCTGGTACATGCGGAAAAGATCGCCCGCAAACAGCGCGGCTTCGTCTCCGCCTGTGCCCGCGCGCACTTCCAGCACGACGTTGGCCTTGTCGTCTTCGTCCTTCGGCAGCAGCAGAAGCTGCAGCTCGCGCTCAAGCTCTGGCAGCGTCTCTTTCAGTGAGAGCACTTCCTCCTTGGCGAGGTCTGCCATGTCCTTGTCATCGCTGGCCATCAGCGTTTCGGCGTCCGCCAGGCCCTCGCGCGCCGCGACCAGTTCCTGGGCCTTGTCGGCCACGGGCTTCAGTTCGGCGTGCTCTTTCGACAGGGCGACAATCTCATCGGCCTCGGTTGCCGCGCCCATGCGCGCTTCAACCTCTTCGAACCGTTCGATGACCTGTTCGATGCGGGACTGGGGGATGTTTGACATCCCGCCCATTTATGTTGCTGCGGGCGCTAAAGGAAGACCCTGAGCACTTCCTTCACCACCAGTGCGATGAGCGCAAAGCTGGCCAGAGAGAAGACTGCGAAGCGGAGCGTCACATTGCCGATCACGGCCTGGATAAAGGAATGCACGATCCGCAGGCCAACATACGCCCAGGCAAGATAGAGCGCGATCGTGTCGCCGCCGCCTGTCAGTGCGGCAAAGACCATGATGGCGTAGAGGATGGTCGGCTGCTCGTGGAGGTGGTTGTAGTTGTCGGCCACGGAGCGCGCGCCCACAGGAATCTTCTCGTTCCAATCGCCGCCCGGGTGGCGGGCCGATTGCGGATCGACCTTGGCTTTCTGCATGGCCGGGATGCGCGTGACATACATCCAGATCCACATGACGCAGGTCCAGGCCACAAGGACCAGAACAGGCGTCAAAAAGGCTTGTAGCTCGCCCGTCTGCGCCTCGCGCAAGGCACCCAAAATCTCATCCAGATTGAACTCGCCATCCATGATTTCACTCCCTGTCATTTTGCGCGAGTGTTACGGCGCGCCGCGGGGAGAGCTCAAGTCTGCCGCTGGGTCAGGGCGAGGCCATGGCCGAGGGCGCGGCATCGCCTTTTCGCGTGTGGCTTTCGAGGAAGGCGATGATGCCAGAAATATCGCGCTGGTCTGTTCCGTGTCCGCCTGGGCGCAGAAAATAGGCGAGATCGCCTGCTGAGTCATAATCG
>JBCBGD010000420.1:1492-1786 GCA_038527085.1 Pseudomonadota bacterium
AGCCCCTGCTGTGAGAGGCCACGACGCCCGTAAAGCTGATAGATCCGGCTGGCGCTCTCGGCGGCACGGTAGGTGGAGTTTGGGTCGGACCAGACATCTCTGCGGCCGTTTCCAAGGAAGACGGGCGTCGGCGCCAAAAGCGCCAGGAGCTGGTGCTGGTCCACGGGCAAAGCTTCAGGGTCTTTCGATAGCGCTTCGAACTCGGGCGCGAACCAGTGGGGATAGGTGTCAACGACGCGCTCGATGCCTTCACCGACGGTAGAGCGCGACAGGGCCGCGCCGCCAAATCCAGAC
>JBCBGD010000421.1:0-1777 GCA_038527085.1 Pseudomonadota bacterium
CGCCGCAATCGCGACCGCAGAGGCCTTCATCGGCCTGCTGGAGATCAATGCGCGCCTCGATATTACCTCCGAACGTGAAGTCTTTTTCGCTCGCCAGCTAGAGGCGACGTCGCGCGCGCTGCAGATTGGTGGCGCAACACGTGCCGACGTGGCCGAAATCGCCGCACGGTCAGCCGATGCCGTGGGAGACCGTCTGGAGCTGACGTTCGAGCGCGACCGCCTGTCGACTGCGCTCGCAACCGACCTCGGCGAGTCTGTGTCGCCCTGCAGAAGCGCGAGGCTCTTGGCGGATGATGATCAGACCAGCATCGTCGACAGCGTGAACTCGGCGCTGGGCAACAACAGCGAACTTCAAGTCCTGACCGCTGAGATTGACGCCCAAGGTGCACGCCTGGAGCGAGCTGAGCGCAATCGTCTCCCCGCGATCGAGCTCGTCGGCATCGCGTCATACGCCTATGACGATAGGCGCAACAACTGGGAATTCCGCGATCGGATCGGTGTCGATATCAGCGTTCCGCTGATTTCGGGACGCGCACTCAATGCCGAGCGCCGCCGCGCAAGTGCCGATCTCGCCGGTCGCCGCAGCGAGCGCGCGGCACTGCGCAGGGAACTGGTCGAAGCGGTGGAGGTCTCGTCGCGCCGCCTGATGTCGCTGGAGGCCCAACTCGCACGACGACGCGCCGTGGCCGAACGTCAGGCAGAGCAATTCAACGCTGCAGAGATTGAATTCGAGGCAGGTCTGCGCACCCTGCCCGAGCTCGTGGACGACCGCCTGGACCTGGAAAATGCCAGGCTGGAAGCCGTGGCCATCGAATTCGAACTGGCGCGCGAACATGTGAATCTGCAAGCCCTGACAGGTCAGCTCAGCACGAAATGATCGCCCTGGGAAACAGCCAGAAATCGCGGGCACATCTGCAAGACCGACCTGCGATTGGTTCGGCTCAACTTATGCTGTCGCGCGCTCTGTCTGGGCGAGCTACACACTAACCATGAATGAGATTTGGTGGACCGGAAACAGGTGCCGCCAAATTCTCGCAAGCATCGAAATGAAAAAATTTGTGAGCACTACACTGGCGGTCCGAGGAGGATTCGAACCCCCGACCCCTTGATTCGTAGTCAAGTGCTCTATCCAGCTGAGCTATCGGACCTGACCAGTGAGGGCGGACACATAGCCAAGCGCCTTTCGCGATGCAAGCGCGTTGGTCTGCTTTTTCTGACTTTCTGCGACTAGGCGTTGGCCCGCCCCGCCTCGAACACCCCGCGGGCCACGGCGCGGGCCAGGCAGCCTGCACCGAGCTCACCAAGCCGCGTGAGTGTGATCGCGTCGATGTCGCGCTCTGGCCCTTGCCCGGTACTCAGAGCGAAGACTGTATCTCCATCCACCGGCGCGAAAACCGGGCGGATGGCGCGGGCGAGGCCTGCGATTGCCATTCCGGCGAGCCTATGTGCCTGGCTAGCAGTCAGAGGCGCGTCCGTGGCGACGCACGCGATGGTCGTGTTCTGTCCCGGCTGCGGGTTGGCCTTCGCATCGCCCCAGTCTTCTGGCGCGAGGCTGTAGTCCAAAGGCGGACGCGCGCTGCCAAATTCGCCATCCCGCTCAAACGGCCAGGCCCAGAAGGCGTCCGTGCTCGGCATGAACACAGAGCCGAAGCAGTTCACCGCCACGATCGCGCCGACCGTGTAGCCATCGTCAGTGCGCCAGCTTGCAGAGCCGAGCCCGCCTGCATGTTTGCCAGCCATGGCGCCGAAACCTGCGCCTACTGCGCCGAGATCAAAC
>JBCBGD010000422.1:0-1772 GCA_038527085.1 Pseudomonadota bacterium
TTTCAGGCCTGTCCCGAGCAGCAGAAAGACCTCAGCCATGGTAAGAGCTATCCAGCCGATCCGCGCTCCCGCGCGGTGTAGTAGGCACCATCGGAAATGCGCGCCCACCCGCGCATCGCCTTTAGGGAATCTTCGAAACTCTCATAAATCCGCTTTTCAAGTGCGCCGCTATTGCCCGCATCGGACCGCACGTCTGCACTGGCCTCTCCCATTCGCGCGACGACCTCTTGCGGGAACTGTCTCAGCTGCGTGCCATGCTCGCTGGTGAGAAGCTCAAGGTGGCGGGCATTTTGATAGGTGAACTCGCCAACGCTGAGATGGTTGACCGACTGACAGGCCGAGCGGACGATGGCTTTTTCCGTCTCGGTGAAGCTGTCCCAGACGGTGCGATTGATTCCCACCGCCAGAGATGCGCCTGGTTCGTGAAAGCCCGGCCCGTAGTAGAAGGGTGCCTCGCGATGGAAGCCTAGGAAAAAGTCATTCCACGGACCCACCCATTCGGTGGCATCGATTTGCCCGGTCTGGAGCGCCTGGTAGATCTCACCGCCTGACAACGCAACGGCGGATCCCCCAAGCGCGCGCAGCACGTCGCCGCCCTGTCCAGGGATACGCATTTTGAGGCCGTTGAGGTCATCGAGGCTGTTGATTTCCCGCTTGAACCAGCCTCCCATCTGGTGGCCCGTATTGGCCGCTTGCAGCGCCTTGACGCCGAACTGGCCCGAGAGCTCGTCCCAGAGCGCCTGACCGCCTCCGAAATCGATCCAGCCCATGATCTCCTGCGCTGTCATGCCCATCGGGACGGCGGTGAAGAAGGGATACCCCTCGGATTTGGCTTTCCAGTAGTATTCGGCGCCGTGGTACATGTCGGCTGTGCCGTCAGCGACAGCATCGAAGCTCTGGAAGGCAGGCACCAATTCGCCGGCCGCAAAGACCCGCACCTCGATGGAGCCATCTGAAAGGGACTTGATCTCTTCAGCAACGCGCTCAGCCGCACTGCCCAGGCCCGGCAGATTTTTCGGCCAGGTCGTGACCATGGTCAGGCGTTTGCGGCCACGATTAACGGCAGGTGCCGACGGGCCGTCGCCTGTCGCCGCCTGGTTGCCACACGCTGTTGCAGCGGTGCCGGCAAGGCCGATCGCTGCGGCGCCGATGAATTTGCGGCGGTCCATCCCGCACTCCTCCCAGATCTCGTCTTATGTATTATCGTCCGTGAGTGGGCGCCAAGTCTCCCCCTCCAGCACTTCAAGCGGCTGGTAATCGCGCTTGTAGTCCATCTTGGCGCTGCCATTGATCCAGTAGCCTAGGTACACGTGCGGCAGGCCAAGCTCCTGCACCTGACGAATGTGATCGAGGATCATCAGGCGGCCAAGACTGCGCTTTTCTTCTTTGGGATCGAAGAACGTATAGACCATTGATAGTCCATCGCGCAGAACATCTGTGATCGAGCAGGCAACAAGGGGAGAGTCGAGGTCCTCGCCCAGCCTGTACTCGAAAATCAGGCTGCGCACAGGGCTATCGGAGACCATGTTTACATAGTCACGATAAGTCATCTCCGACATGCCGCCGCCATCATGGCGCGCTTTGAGATATTCCCGCAATAGCCTGAACTGGCCCCTCGTGGGCTGCGCTGGTACGGGCGCTCTCACAAGATCCTTGTTTCGAGACACCACCCGGCGCTGGTTGCGCGACAGCTGGAAACCCCTCGCATCGACACGCACGCTCCGGCAAGCATTGCAGGCAGGACAAGCGGGCCGATAAGCGATCCCCTGGGA
>JBCBGD010000423.1:0-1760 GCA_038527085.1 Pseudomonadota bacterium
TGCAGCGCCTGCCGCTTCGCGGGCGAAGTCTGGCCCGTCTTCAGCCACGCGCACAGCGGCGGTTGCAACCACGCGGACATCGCTGACACCCAAGCCCTTGAGGATCGCGCGAAACCGCGCCAGCGCTGCCAGAGCCAGCACGCGGCCAGGCGGTGAGAGCTTACCCGTCTCGCCCATGCCCCGGCCGAGGCCCGCCATCACTTTCTCGTTGAAGGTCGGGTACATCGCCGCGCCGGATATCGCGAAAATGACGAGGCGGACCGAGTTGGAACCGATGTCGATGACGCCGACACGGTGTGCAGGCGCGTCCGTCACGATTTGGATCGCTTCTTCGGATTGAGCCGAGGTGGCAGGCTGACCTTCAGTGCGCTGCCGCGGCCTGACAGGCTGGGATTCTCCATGAAATAGTCATGGGCGCTAAAGCCGTTTTCGGGATCCTTCACCTCGACGCGCGTGTAGCTGCCGTCAGGATTCATGGTCCAGCTCTGGAGGTCGTCATTCAGGTTGGCCACCATGATCTGGTTGAGGACCTGGCGGTGTACCGTCTCGTTCAGAACGGGCACGAGCGCTTCGACCCGGCGCTTCAGATTGCGCTGCATCCAGTCAGCCGAAGAGATGAACACCTTCGCCTTGCGGGACGGCAGGTCCTGCCCATTCGCGAAACAGACAATGCGTGAATGCTCCAGGAACCGGCCCACGATCGACTTTACATGGATCGTCTCAGACAATCCCTCCACTTGCGGGCGCAAGCAGCAAATGCCGCGCACGATCAGATTGATCGGCACACCATCCGCGCTGGCGCGGTAAAGCGCGTCGATGACGTCATTGTCGACCAGCGAATTGAGCTTCGCCCAGATGCCGGACGGTTTGCCTTCGCGCGCATTGGCGGCCTCGGCCTCGATCAGTTCCACCAGCCGCGATTCCAGGCCGATGGGCGACATGGCGATCTTCTCGAAGTCCGGCCCATGCTCGGGCGGTTCGCGATAGGCGGTGACGAAATTGAACAGACGGCCCGCATCGCGCCCAAGCGCTTCATCCGCGGTGAAGAGCGATAGGTCCGTGTACACTTTTGCCGTGAAGGGATGATAGTTGCCGGTGCCGAAATGGGTGTAGGTGCGCAGGCCCCCTTCCTCGCGCCGCACCACGAGCGAGACCTTTGCGTGGGTCTTGTACTCGATGAAGCCATAGACGACCTGAACGCCCGCGCGCTCCAGGTCCCGCGCCAGGCGCAAATTGGCCTCTTCATCGAAGCGCGCCTTGATCTCGACAAGCGCCGTTACGTTCTTGCCGGCCTCCGCCGCCTCGACCAGCGCGGCCACCACGGGCGAGTTCGCACTGGTGCGATAGAGCGTCTGCTTGATCGCCACCACGTCAGGGTCTTCGGCGGCCTGGCGGATGAACTGCACCACCACGTCGAAGCTCTCATAGGGATGGTGGACCAGGATGTCCTTGGCGCGAACCGCGGCGAAGCAATCCCCGCCCATCTCGCGAATGCGTTCGGGATAGCGTGGCTCAAAGGCCGGGAAAAGAAGGTCTGGACGCTCGTCCACGATCAGCTCCGACAGTTGCGCCATGCCGAGAATGCCGTTCGAAAGCACCACATCCTGGGGCTCGGCCTCGATCTCGCGGATGATGAAATCGCGCAGATCCGCCGGGCCTTCATGAATGAACTTGATCCGAACAATCTTGCCGCGCCGGCGCCGCTTCAGGAGGATCTCGAACTCGCGGATCAGGTCCTCGGCTTCTTCCTCAATCTCGAT
>JBCBGD010000424.1:0-1757 GCA_038527085.1 Pseudomonadota bacterium
CGCTTTCCATGACGGTTTCGCCGAGCGTCGGGTGGACATGGATCGTCCCGGCCAGGTCTTCCAGCACCGCGCCCATCTCGATGGCGAGGGCGAACTCACCCGACAGCTCGGCCACATGGGCGCCGACGGCATGGATGCCGAGGATCACATGGTCTGACTTGCGCGCGGTGATCCGCACGAAACCCTTGCCGGCCGCCTCCATCGACAGCGCGCGGCCAGACGCGGCCATCGGAAACTTGCCTGTGATGACCTCTTCGCCAGCCGCTTTCGCCTCATCCGGCGTCAGGCCCACGCCGACAATCTCCGGCTCGGTGAAGCAGACGGCCGCGACGCTGCGCGGATCGAAGACGCGCTTGTGGCCTGCGATGATCTCTGCGGCGGCCTCGCCCATGGCGGTGGCGCGGTGGGCCAGCATGGGCTCGCCGGTGACATCGCCAATGGCGTAGACACCGCGCATGGCGGTCTCGCAACGCGCATTCACCTTGATGAAGGTGCCGTCCATGTCGAGGCCCATGGCCTCCAGGCCCCAACCTTGCGTGCGCGGGTGGCGGCCGACAGCGACGAGGATCTTGTCCGCGCGGGTGGTTCGTGCCTTGCCGTCTGCACTTTCGAATTTCAGCACCTGTTTGCCCTTTGAGGTGCCCTTTCCCGTGGCTTTCGCGCCGAGATGGACCTCCACGCCATGCTCCTTAAGCCAGGCGGCGACTGGGCGGGTCAGTTCCTTGTCGTAGGAGGGCAGGATGGCCTCGCCCATCTCCACAAAGGTGACCTTCGAGCCGAGCTTGGCGAAGGCGATGCCAAGCTCCAGGCCGATGTATCCCGCCCCGATGACGGCAAGCGTTTCGGGCACGTCGGTGAGGTCCAGCGCACCGGTGGAGCTGATCACATCGTCATCGAAGGGCAGGAAGGGCAGCTCCGTCTCGCTGCTTCCCGTGGCCAGAATGACGTTTTCGGCGGTAATTTCGATCTCGCCATCCTCTGTGGCAACGGTGCAGGTCTTGGCCGTCTTGAACGTCGCCCAGCCCTGAATGTGCTGGACCTTCGCGGCCTTCAACAAACCGCCAACGCCGCCGGAAAGCTTGTCGACAATGCCATCCTTCCAGGCGCGCAGGCCCGCCATGTCGAGTTCCGGGGCGGCCTTGAGCGTGATGCCCATCGCGCCTGACCCGCCATTGGCGTGATGGCGCATGTCCTCGACCTTCGAGGCGGCGTGGATGATCGTCTTGGAGGGGATGCAGCCGCGGATGAGGCATGTCCCGCCGAGGCGCCCGGCTTCCACGAGAATAGTGTCTAGGCCAAGTTGGCCCGCGCGGATCGCCGCCGGGTAGCCGCCAGGGCCGCCGCCCACGACGAGGGTGTGGCAAGTCTTCTTTGTGGTGGTCATCGGGGGCCTACATGAACAGCCGCGCTGGGCTTTCGAGCAGGGCGCGGATCTTCTGGATGAGTTGCGCGGCATCATAGCCATCGACGATGCGATGGTCGAAGCTGGACGAGAGGTTCATGAACAGGCGCGGCACAACGCGGCCGGCGCCATCAAAAACGGGCCGCTCCACCATCTTGTTGACGCCGATGATCGCGGTTTCGGGCACATTGATCAGCGGGGTTGTCACCACGCCGCCGATTGCGCCGAGCGAGGTGATCGTGATCGACGAGCCGGTCAACTCCTCGCGCTTGGCCTTGCCATCGCGCGCGGCGGCAGACAAACGGCCGATCTCGCCCGCCATCTGCCAGAGGTCCATGGCTTCGGCATGGCGCAG
>JBCBGD010000425.1:0-1755 GCA_038527085.1 Pseudomonadota bacterium
CAAGGAGTTCCAGAATGGTTGGGAGCTGTCCTCAGGACTTCGCGTGACAAATGGCACGAACGATTTCAACGCCATGTTCACCGGCAATGACACGACCAGTGCCGAGCGCTTCCTGAATGCGCGCTACCAGAACGACGTGGTCAATCCAGCCTTCGGCCAGGCGCTGGCTGGCGATTGTGAGGCGGCCAAGCTTGCGGGCTTCTTTGACACCAGCACCTGCGAAATGGGTGGCTTTGCTGGCGTGTCGCGCCAGGACTTCATCGATAATTTCGGCATTGCCCAGTCTGTCGGCGCGTTCGCGCTTGATGACGGCTCACGGATCGGCGACGAAGAGCTTCTGAATTTCCTCTTGCCCTTCATCACCCAGAGCGAAGCTGAAAGCGCCTCCTTCGATATTCAGGCAACCCGGTCATTTGAGTTCTTCGGGGAGCACGACCTGACCATTGGTGCCTATGCCAGCGATTACAGCGTGGACCAGAACTTCCAGTCGAGCCTTCTGGTTTCGACAGTCGAAGAGAATTCGCGCCTGGCAGAGCTTCGCGGGCTCGATGCCGATGGCAACATTGTCGGCCCGTCGCTGACCCTGAACGGCGCGATCCTGCCCGGCTTCTTCGGCTACACGTCGAATATCACCGCGCAAGGCCAGGCCTTCTATGCGCTTGACCATTGGGAACTGATGGACAACCGCCTGAAGCTCGACCTCGGCGTGCGCTGGCAGGAACAGGAATCCTCTGTGATCCGCTTTGATCGCAACATCATTGCGGGTTCAAACCTGACACCGGCCTCGGTTGAGCCAGGCTCAGATGGCGATACCACGGCCGATGACGAGGTGTTCCTGCCAAGCAATCGCCGAGCCTCGAACAATGAGTTCGATGACTTTGGTTGGTCCATTGGTGCCAACTACTCGGTTGCTGACAATTTCGCCGTGTATGGCCTTGTCTCTGACAGCTTCCGCTTGCCGAGCCTTGAAGACCTTAACGAGTTCCGGGTCGACGACTCGCGCGACGAGGAGCAGGTCGAACGCATCATGCAGTATGAGGCTGGCGTTCGGTATTATGCTGACACCTGGGACACGCAGATCGCCGTCTTCTACAATGAATTCGATCCGCGCCAGGAAAGCGTGACCTTCCGTGACTTCACCGACCCGTCCTGCCAGACGGTGGGCACCGATGTGGTGGTCGTTGATATCAACACCTGCCCGGAAGTGCGGGAATTCTTCCAGCGCGGCGTCGAGAATGTCGGCATTGAGGTGGAAGCGAGCTGGCGCCCCTCCTTCGTTGAGGGGCTCGAACTGACCGGTAACTTTGTGGTCCAGGATCCCGAAATCACCAACGCGAACTTCCGGACCGTGCGCGAAATTCGTGAAAACGATGTGCTGGTCGGCTTCGAGTTTGAAACTGTCGGCGAGGATGGACGCCGTCCGCGTCGTCTTTCCAATGAGATGGTCTTTATCTCGGGAGTTTGGGACACGAAACCTCTGACCGGTGTCCCGTTCAAGCCCTATGCGCGGTATTCCTACTTCGGGGATCGCTTCTCTGAATCTCGCGATACCGATGTGACGCTGTTCCCTGAATACTTCCATGTTGATGGCGGCTTCATCTACGACTTCAATGAGGACCTCGCCTTCCAGTTCCACGTCTCGAACATCACCAACGAGTTGTCCTTCACCGAAGGCGATCCGCTGTTCGCAGACCTGAAGGGGCCGAATGGCGCCACCAACCGCGGCGTGGCCCGTCCGCTCTTCGGACGCACCGT
>JBCBGD010000426.1:0-1748 GCA_038527085.1 Pseudomonadota bacterium
CGCGTTCACGATGCCCGCGCGCGCGAATATGTTCAGTTGCGGCGTCAGTTGGCCCTGAACGCGGCCATAGGCGCCGACGAGGTAGTTCAGGCTGAGGTTTCCGTCGATCTCACCGACGCTGAAATCCTCGTCCTGGACGCCGACGGACAGTTCGCCTTCAGCCGCGAGGTTGGGTGTGAATTCGAAGCCGCCATGGCCTGTGATCGCGCCGATGTTGACGTCGTCGACGCCATCAATGCCCGAATCGATGCTGTGGAAGGTGTAGCCGACATCGCCATAGAAGCCTGTGCCCTGGGCTGCTGCCGTGCCGGCCACGCCGGCAGCGAGGAGCGATAGAAATGCGAGTTTCATTTTTAGTCCTTTTCGGCAACGCTTTGGGGACGCCGCCGGAGTTTGCGAGTGGGCCCCAGCCCGTGACACCGCATATGGCCGTTGCATCCGCGCCCGCAAATGAAACTCAGGACACATTGCGCACGGCTCGCGAGTGTCGCTCAATTGCCGCGGTTTATGGCAATTTCGTAAGATGGCTGGCGCGCCGCACTGATGGCATTTCCGGTCATATCGTCTAAGAAACCGGCATGACCGACACCTTCCCGCCCCCCCTTTCAGGCAAGGCTCAGGATGAGACCCCTGAACTGCGCCCGCATTTCGATGCCGCTGGCCTGATTGCCGCCATCGCACAAGACGCAGAAACAGGCGACGTTCTCATGCTTGCCTGGATGAATGCGGAGGCCCTGCGCGCCACGCTTGAGACAAGACGGGCGACCTATTGGTCGCGGTCGCGCGGCGCATTGTGGGTGAAAGGCGAGACTTCAGGCCATGGTCAGGAGGTGGTCGATGTTGCCATCGATTGTGATCAGGATGCTGTGCTCTTGAAAGTGCACCAGACAGGCGGCGCCTGCCATACCGGCCGGCAAAGCTGTTTTTATCGCCGCATCGAGGCAAATAGCGGTACGCTTTCCCAGATCGAAAATTCTGCTAAAGGACCGCGTTAACCACGTCAGGGGGCCCCGATGTGGAACGAGATGGCGAAGGGAGCTGTCAATGAGAACCATGCTTTATGCATCCGCGGCCGCACTGGTGCTTTCGGCCTGCGGCGGCGGCGACCCAGAGCCTGCTGACTCACAGACGCCCATCACCGTCGTAAACGAATCCGAGCCGACGGGCGGGGTCGACACGGTCGAACTCCACAAGCTCGATTGTGGCACGATCGAAATCTCCAACCTCGACGATTTTTCCAGCGCGGGCGACTATGCTGGCGTAACCGACACCTATGCGAACACCTGCTGGTTGGTGCGCCACCCTGATGGTGACATGATCTGGGGCACGGGCGTTCCCGGAATGCTCGCCGGCCAACCTGCCTTCGAACAGGATATCTACACGGTCTCGCTAGAGACCACGCTAACCCAGCAGCTGCGCGACAGGGGCATTTCCACCAACGACATTGATTATGTCTCGATCTCCCACAGCCACTTTGACCATGTCGGTCAGATCGACCAAGTCTCAGACGCCACCTGGATCGTGCACGAGGATGAGTATGCGTACATGTTCCCGGCCGGTGAAGAGGGCGATGAGACGGCGACGCAGTTCGGCGCCTTTGTCGGCATGACCTATGAGATCTTCTCGGGTGAAAAAGACGTTTTCGGGGATGGCAGCGTCATCATCTTCCCGACCCCAGGACACACGCCCCGCCATACAGCGCTCGAAGTGAACCTCACCGAGACAGGCCCGGTTCTGCTCACGGGCGA
>JBCBGD010000427.1:0-1731 GCA_038527085.1 Pseudomonadota bacterium
TGGGCGAACGCCCGCTGCGATCGCGGGCGTGCTGGTTCTTGTCCAGCCCGTGACGGCGGCGGCGATCTCCTGGCAGCTGTTCGACGAGCCGCTCAATGGCCTGCAGGGATTTGGTGGCCTCCTGATCCTCACAGGGGTCTACCTGGCCCAGCGCAGCGCCCGCCAGCCAGTGCCAAAGGTCACGGCCGCTGCGACGCAAATATGACACGAAACGACGCTACGCCTATGTCAAAGCCAACCCGTTCGAAATCAGGGACCCGCCCCATGCGCCTCTTCGCCCTCAGCCTGGCTGCAAGTACGCTGATGCTTGCCGCCTGCAGCCAGCCAGAGACAGCCAATCTCGCAGAGGCCCAGGCGGCCAGCCGTGCGCCTGCCCTCCCGGTCCAGTCCGACGATCCCTATTACCTGCAGGCTGCCAGCGCTGTTGCGGCCAGGGCTGCGCGCCGCGACGTCGGACAGGCAAAGAATGTCATCCTGTTTGTCGGCGACGGCATGGGCATTTCCACGATCACGGCCGGGCGCATCTATGCCGGACAGAAGCGCGGTGTGGATGGCGAGAGCTACCAGCTGGCCATGGACACGATGCCCCATGTCGCACTCTCGAAGACCTACGCCCATGACGGGCAGGTCTCCGACAGTGCCTCGACGGCCACGGCCATGGTGGCGGGGATCAAGTCAAATGTGCGCACACTCGGCGTGACCTCTGAGGCGGCGTTTGGAAACTGCGCCAGCGCGCAGGGCAACGGCACGGACACGCTGTTCGAACTGGCCGAGCGCGCAGGGCTGGCCACGGGCATCGTCTCCACCGCGCGGATCACGCACGCCACACCCGCCTCGACCTTTGCCGAAACGCCAAGCCGTGACTGGGAGGACAACACCTCCTACCGCACCGAGGAGATCCCCGTTGATTGCCCAGACATCGCCACCCAGCTCATC
This sequence comes from Pseudomonadota bacterium, assembly GCA_038527085.1. Taxonomy (GTDB): domain Bacteria; phylum Pseudomonadota; class Alphaproteobacteria; order Caulobacterales; family Hyphomonadaceae; genus UBA5336. Next base: position 937 of record JBCBGD010000427.1, read on the forward strand.
GAATGGGACGCGGGCGATGGCTTCGAGATCGCCATGGGCGGCGGACGGCGCCACTTCATGACGGCGGAAATGTCAGACCCTGAACTCGACGAAGGCACCGGGCGCCGCACCGATGGGCGCGACCTTGCGGGCGAGTGGACGCGCAAATCGAACGGTCACCGCGTTCTCTATGGACTGGCGGGCTTCGAGGCGACCAATTTCGACAGCGACACAAAAGTGCTCGGCCTGTTTGAGCCCTCGCACATGGAGTACGAGATCGACCGCCCGAACGACGAAATGGGCGAGCCCTCGCTGGAAGCCCTGACTCGGGCCGCGATCACGCGCCTGTCGCGCGATGAGGACGGCTATGTCTTGATGATCGAAGGCGGGCGGATCGACCATGCCCACCATGGCACCAATGCGGCCCGCGCGCTGGAAGACACAGACGCCTTCGACCAGGCCATCGCCGCAGCGCTCGAAATGACCAGCGCTGAGGACACACTGATCATCGTGACGGCCGACCATTCCCACACCATGACGATCGCTGGCTACCAGAAGCGCAACAATCCGATCCTCGGCCTTGCGCTCGTCGGGACGGGCGAAGCCATGAAGGGCGCCGATGGGATGCCCTATACCACGCTCAGCTATGCCAATGGCGGCAGCGCCTGCGCCGGGCGTGAGGGCGCGGATGGCCCGTGCGTGAGGGCGGATCTCTCGGACATTGATACGACTGATCCGGATTTCCGCCAGCCTGCATTGGTCCCGATGTTCTCTGAAACCCATGCAGGCGAAGACGTGGCGATCTTCGCGCGCGGT
>JBCBGD010000428.1:0-1728 GCA_038527085.1 Pseudomonadota bacterium
CGCCATGTGGGCCGAGGCGAAATCGGCGGTGATGGTGGCCATGACCTATGGACCTGACCACGACCCGATGGACAATCTCGCTGCCAAATCGTCAGGCAACATTTCGGTCTATGCGCGCGGCGCGGACTATCACGACCTGCTCAAGAAACGGCTGAAACAGCTGGCGCGCACTTTCGCCGAAACTACGGGCGAGCAGGTGAAAGTGTTCGTCGACACTGCGCCGCTGATGGAAAAACCCCTGGCGCAAAAAGCCGGGCTGGGGTGGCAAGGGAAGCACACCAACTTGGTGTCCACCCGGCTCGGCAACTGGACGTTCCTTGGCGCTATGCTCACGACAGCCGACCTGGAGCTAGACACGCCCGAAAGCGACCATTGCGGCACATGCCGCGCCTGCCTCGACGCCTGCCCAACCGACGCGTTCCCGGCGCCCTACCAGCTCGATGCGCGCCGCTGCATTTCCTACCTGACGATTGAGCACAAGGGCCCGATCGACCGGGAGTTTCGCGCCGCCATGGGCAACCGAATCTATGGCTGTGACGATTGCCTGGCGGTCTGCCCCTGGAACAAGTTTGCCGTTGCTGCGCGCGAAGCCAAACTCCAGGCACGTGAGCGCGCGGTGTTGCCTGATCTTGGCGACCTCGCAGCCCTCGATGACGCGGCATTTCGGGAACGTTTTCGCGGCTCGCCCGTCAAACGCACGGGGCGCGAAAGGTTCGTCAGGAATGTGGCCATTGCCATTGGCAACAGCGGCGACCCGGCCTTGATCGCCGTGCTCGTGCCTTTGCTGTCGGACGGCTCATCCCTGGTGCGCGGCGCGGCAGTCTGGGCGCTCTCGCGCCTTGATGCTGACATGTTTGAGCGCGAAAGGGCCGCGCGCGAAGGGGTCGAAAGCGATGCTGGAGTCAGGCAAGAATGGCGCGACGCCGCCGCCGATCTGGAGGCGCTTTGAGGTGCGTCTCAAGCTGTGGCTGAAGCGGCTTGCGCAGCTCGTTGCGCTCTATCTCCTGGCGCTGCACCTCTACGCGCTGAGCCTGACAGTTCTGCCCGCGCCCGGTACCATCCTGATGGGCCAGCGCCATTTCAGCGAGGACACGGTCTGGCGCAATCTGGTGGAGATCGAGGAAGTCAGCCCAAACGTCATTCGCGCGGTGATTGCCGCCGAGGACTCAGGTTTCTGCAGCCATTCAGGCGTCGATTTCGAGGCGGTGAAAACGGCCTGGGACGAATGGAGAGACGGCGAAGGCCTGCGCGGCGCCTCCACCATTTCCCAGCAGACCGCGAAGAACATCTTCTTCTGGAATGGCGGCAGCCTGCCCCGCAAGGCGGGCGATGCCTGGATGGCGCTGGTGACCGATCAAGTCTGGGGAAAGCGCCGGGTCATGGAGCACTACCTGAACGTCGCCGAGTGGGGCGACGGGATCTTCGGGATTGAGGCGGCCGCGCGGCTTCGGTTCAACAAGCGCGCCAACGACCTGACGGCGCGTGAGGCCGCCCTGTTAGCCGCCGTGCTGCCGAGCCCCAACCGCTGGCGGGTTGATCCGCCAGGGCCCTATGTGCGCTCGCGCGCCGCAACAATTCAGGCCCGAATGGACGTCGTCAGGCGCGATGGCCTGGATGCCTGCGTCCTTGGTGACTAGCGAAGGCGCGGCGAAATCGCTGCGCTATTGCAGCGCCGTGATCGTCACCTCACTGGCCGACGCCAGCCGGACAGTCGCGTGATCCATGCTG
>JBCBGD010000429.1:0-1726 GCA_038527085.1 Pseudomonadota bacterium
GCGGCTGGCGTCGGTCACGTGGATGATCGGGCCGCGTCCATAGGCGGGCTCGATCTTCACTGCCGTGTGGGCCGGGCTGGTGGTCGCCCCGCCGATCAGCAGCGGCAGGTCCATGCCGCGCCGCTCCATTTCGGCGGCCACATAGACCATCTCATCGAGGGAGGGGGTGATCAGGCCCGACAGGCCGACCATGTCTGCGCCGTGCTCCACGGCGGCGTCGAGGATCGTCTCTGCTGGCACCATCACGCCAAGGTCGATGATCTCATAGCCATTGCAGGCCAGCACCACGCCGACGATGTTCTTGCCGATATCGTGGACGTCGCCTTTCACCGTGGCGAGCACGACCTTGCCATTGGATTTTCCAACGAGGCCAAGCTCCTGCTTTTCAGTTTCCATGAAGGGCTCGAGATGGGCGACAGCGGCCTTCATCACGCGGGCCGATTTGACCACCTGTGGCAGGAACATCTTGCCGGAGCCGAAGAGGTCGCCGACGATGTTCATCCCGTCCATCAGGGGGCCTTCGATGACGTGGAGCGGGCGCTCGCGGGCCTGGCGAGCCTCCTCAGTATCCTCGACGATATGATCGAGGATGCCGTGAATCAGGGCGTGTTCGAGGCGTTTTTCCACAGGGGCTTCGCGCCACTTGGTATCCTTCACCTTCGCCTTGCCCTTCTGGCCGCGATAGGTCTCGGCCAGATCCACCAGGCGTTCGGTGGCGTCCTCGCGCCGGTTGAGAATGACGTCTTCCACAGCTTCGCGCAGGGGCGCGTCGATCTCGTCATAAATGTCGAGCTGGCCGGCATTCACGATGCCCATATCCATGCCTGCAGGAATGGCGTGGTAGAGGAAGACCGAGTGCATCGCCCGGCGCACAGGCTCATTTCCGCGGAAGCTGAAGGAGATGTTGGAAAGCCCGCCGGAAATGTGCGCGCCGGGGCATGTGCGCCGGATTTCGCGGGCCGCTTCGATGAAATCAAGCGCGTAGGAGTTGTGCTCCTCGATCCCCGTGGCGACGGCAAAGATGTTCGGGTCGAAGATGATGTCTTCCGCCGGGAAGCCGACCTCCTGGGTGAGGATGCGATAGGCGCGCTGGCAAATCTCGATCTTGCGCGGTGCGGTGTCAGCCTGGCCGTCCTCATCGAACGCCATCACCACGACTGCGGCGCCATAGGACAGGCATTTGCGCGCCTGCTCGATGAATTGGGCCTCGCCCTCTTTCAGCGAGATGGAGTTGACCACTGCCTTGCCCTGCACGCATTGCAGGCCCGCCTCGATCACCTCCCATTTGGAGCTGTCGACCATGACCGGCACGCGCGCAATGTCAGGCTCGGCGGCGATGAGATTGAGGAAGGTCACCATGGCCTCGGCGCCGTCCAGCATGCCCTCATCCATGTTCACATCAATGATCTGCGCGCCGTTCTCGACCTGCTGGCGGGCGACTTCCACGGCGGTGGCATAATCGCCTTCAAGGATCAGCTTCTTGAAGCGCGCCGAACCGGTCACGTTCGTGCGTTCGCCAATATTGACGAAGGTCTGGGCTGCGGTTGTGGTCATTGTCGGTTTTCGCCTATTGGCTCCGGATGCCGGGCAGGCCGTCTATGCTCGCGGCGTTCTTGGTGCGGAATTTTTCCGCCCATTCCTCGGCTGTAACGTTGGGGTTGTCGGTGTAGCGTTTGAGATTGTCGCGGTCGCCCTGGAACGCGTAGAGCGGCAAGCCCCAGCCGCA
>JBCBGD010000430.1:0-1716 GCA_038527085.1 Pseudomonadota bacterium
GTGAAGCTCCGTCGGATAAGTTGGAGCGACGCCCAACGCCCAAGAGCCGCCGATACCTGCGAAGGCTTCGGAGCCGGTTGCGCAGCAAGGAGTTGATCCAGTGGATCAACTCCAGGCGCAGAAGGCCACGGCAGTGGCAGATCCAGCACTGAAAGGAAAAACGGGAAAGAGGGGAAGACTTCCGCACGATTTCACAAACCTGCGCACCGTGTCGTCGCCCAGAGATAGATACCTGCCTTCGCAGGTATTGGCGGAAATATAGGTGCGCTCTACCATTACCGAGACCTTTGCCACATAAGTTCGATCCGCCGGATCGAATTTCCGCCTCGCGACCCGTTCCGAAGCCTGCGTTGGATCGGAGTGACTGTTTCAGCTCGCGCAGCCGGGGACCTGTCCCGCTGTTCAAACGAGACACGTTTGCCGGACGGGAACTACGGTGCTTGGACAGCGCCCCTTGCAGCCCCAATCGCCGCGCGCGCTTCACTTCCGCGTGGGCGCACCTAGACCTTGCCTCTGAAATTGGCGACACATCGCGTTTGCCCGCGACACTGCCGCCGATCAGGAGACAGACATGACCGACACGACGCCACGCAGTGCCGAGCGGCCGAACAATGCGTTTGCGCGGTTCCTGTCAGGCGTGGAGTGGCTTGGCAATCTGATGCCCCACCCTGTCACCCTGTTTGCCTATCTCGCCTTCGGCATCGTGCTGCTGTCTGGCCTGTTCGGATGGATGGGCCTCGCGGTGGAAGACCCGCGGCCCGCAGGCGCGCCGGGCGTGGCCGAGGACGGGATGATCCGCGCCGTCAGCCTGATGAATGGTGATGGGCTGCGCCGGATTTTCACCGGACTGGTGGACAATTTCACAGGCTTTGCGCCCCTCGGTGTGGTGCTGGTCGCCATGCTTGGCGTGGGCGTGGCGGAGAAGTCTGGCCTGCTGTCAGCCGCTGTGCGCTCCATGGTGCTCGGTGCTCCGAGGCATATGGTGACCATCGCCATCGTGTTCGCAGGGATTGTGTCCAATACCGCCTCGGAGGTCGGCTATGTGGTGCTGATCCCGCTGGCCGCGGCGATCTATTATGCGCTTGGCCGGCACCCCCTGGCCGGCATGGCGGCAGCCTTTGCAGGCGTGTCGGGCGGTTACAGCGCGAACCTGCTGATCGGCACGATCGACCCGCTGCTCGCCGGCATCACCGAGGAAGCGGCGCAGCTGATTGATCCGAGCTATGAGGTCGCCGCCACCGCCAACTGGTATTTCATGGTCGCCTCGACCTTCCTGATCACGGCGATCGGCTCTGCGGTGTCCATCTTCATCGTTGAGCCCCAGCTCGGCAAATATGACAGCTCCCGCGCCGAAGAGAGCATTCTCGACGACCGAATGATGGAGCCGCTGAAGGACAATGAACGCAAGGGCTTGGTGTGGGCTGGTATCGCGCTGGTGGGTGTGCTCGCCGTCATGGCGCTGACGCTGTTGCCGGAATGGGGCGTGCTGCGCGATCCTGAGACTGGAGACCAGATGCGCTCGCCCTTCTTCCGGGGCTTCGTGGTCTGGATCCTGATCTTCTTCATGGCCACGGGATACGCCTATGGCCGCGCGGCGGGCACCATGAAGGGCGACCGGGACGTGATCGACGCCATGTCGGCCGCGCTGGCCTCGCTCGGGCTCTACATCGTTCTTGTGTTCTTTGCCGCCCAATTCGTGGCGTTTTTCGGCTGGAC
>JBCBGD010000431.1:0-1702 GCA_038527085.1 Pseudomonadota bacterium
TGTGGTATACGCCGCTGTCGGGCCCCATGACGCAAGCTGAGATTGACGACGCTGTCGCATCCCTGGAGCAGCGCGGGGCCGAACCGGAAACCATCGAACGGCTGAGGACCTTTTTCGAGGCCGATGACGGGCGGTCGTTCATCATGGTGAACATTCTCGACCAGGTCGACGACCCGGTCGAAATGCCCGCCACAGGGCCGGGCGCCAGCGCGAGCGATCTTATGGGCCACTACATGGAGTATATGTGGCCCGCGCTGTTCAGCCGGGCGTGCCATCCGGTCTTCGCCGGTCAGTCCGTCGGGGCGACGATGGATGTTGTGGGCATCGAAGGGGCAGAGCGTTGGGAGTCCGCGGCGATGATGCGCTATCGCAGCCGCCGGGACATGTGGGAAATCAGTTCCGACCCGCGTTTTGGCGACCGGCATGACTACAAGGTGGCCGCGCTCGAAAAGACGATTGCTTTCCCCGTCGTGCCGCAGCTTTTCCTCGGTGATCCGCGCCTGATCCTGTTTCTGGTGCTGATTGCGGTGCTCAGCCTTGTCGACAATTTCGTGCTGCGCCGCCGCCGGGCCCCAGCGGCGCGAGCGCCGAAACCCAACACGTGAAGACAGCCGCCTGAAGGGGCGGGAGAGGAAACCGTAATGGATGCAGTGAGCCTCTACGGCATGAAGGTGTCAGGTCACCAGTCCCGCGCGCGGAGCTACCTGATCAAGGCGGATATCCCGTTCCATGAGCGGGGGTTTAACACCGCCCATTACATGACGGAGGTCCTGCCCAAGGCAGGCGGCTTGCGCACCATGCCGACGCTGGAATTTGCCGATGGCACCGTGATCCGCGACAGCAATGCCATCATCGACCATTTCGAGGAGAAGTCGGGAAACACCTTCTCGCCTTCGACCCCCAAGCAGCGCTTTTTCAGCTACCTGTTCGACGTGGTCGCATGCGAAGGGCTGCTTCGTCCTGGCATGCACTATCGCTGGAATTTCGATGCCGAGAATCGGGCGTTCCTGGAATCCCAGACCCGATTGATGTTGCCCAAGGGCCTGGACGGCGTCGATCAAATCCTGGAGGCGGCGCACAACCAGATGCGTGCAGCGACGAAGAAGTTTGGTGTCAACCCAGACACTTACGGGCTCATCGAAGAGCTTTATGCCGAGCAACTCGCCGCATTCGACGCGCATTTTTCGGCCTATCCCTATCTGCTGGGCGGGCGCCCCTGCAGGGGCGATTTCGGCCTAATGATCTGGCTTCATCCGCATCTGGGCCGCGATCCGAAGCCGCTTTCAATCATGCAGAAAGATGCGATGGCGGTCCTGCGCTACACCGAGCGCATGAACCAGCGCGAGTCCGATTGGATCGAGTTTCCCAACTGGGAGGGCGAGGACGCCTATCTCGAAAATGACGAGATTCCGGACACGCTGGTCACGATGGCCCGTGTGATGGCGGAAGACTTTGTGCCCGAAACGCTGGCGGCCGCAGAGGCCATCAACACCTGGCTGTTCGAAGAAGGCGAGAAGGTCTCTGACACTTTCGTCGAGCGCGGTTTGGGCTTTGGCGAGTTTGACCTGCGCGGCAAGACGATCAGCGCCCTGGCGCAGCCCTATCGGTTCTATCGCTTGAAGCGCGCACAGGACGAGTATGACGCCATGGGCGCCGAGGACAAACGGGCGCTGGAAGCGCTTCTCGACGCCTGCAACATGAG
>JBCBGD010000432.1:0-1697 GCA_038527085.1 Pseudomonadota bacterium
AGAATTCATCCGGCATCGCCTGGGGGCGAGAAGCCAGGCGCATATGGCCCTCGACTTTCTCCAGATCCTTGAGGCTGATCCAAGCCATCCGTTCGCAAACTTCGTCGCTGGCGCTATAGGCTGGACGAGGAGCGGCGGAAAGGATCTGGAGAAAGTCGAGGGCCATATGCGCCTGGCTTCTCGCCCCCAGGCGATGCCGGATGAATTCTACACGCTGTATTCGAACTTCCTGCGCTCGGTGGGGCGATTTTCGGCGGCTGCCGACATGTTCTACAAGGCCGCCTCGAACCATCCCAACGACCCGGAACTGCTGGTCCAGATGGGCTGGATCTTCGCCTCCATGGGCGAGTACGGCGCGATGGAGCGCCAGTTCGCACGTGCGGCGGAAATCAATCCTGACCTGTGGCTCCTGCACCTGCGCCGGGTGCAACGCCACGTGTTCCTCGGCGATGACCCAGGCGCAGCCCTCGAATTTCTCAGCCAGGCGCCTAGAGAAGACTACGAAGGCTCACAAGACTATGACCGCTGCTATCGCACCTTCCTGAGGCTGAAAGTCGGCGAGCTTACTGATCCCGCGCTGCTGGAAACGGACTGCCGCGGCGTGGCGTACCACTGGCCCATGCGCATGTATGTTGCCCTTGGCGAAATCGACCGCGCCTGGGCGCTGATCGAAGAGAATGCTGACTCCACAATCTATGACGAAACGATCATCCACTTTTATCCGGACATGGCGCCGTTCCGGCAGGACCCGCGCTTCTGGGTCACGATGGATCGCTTTGGGCTGGTCGATTACTGGTCCGATACTGGCCGCTGGCCGGACTTCTGCACCACTGAACAGCTGCCGGTCGATTGCCAGACCATGGCCTCGCGCGCGATCTCAGAAACGGACTGAGCGCGGCGCGCGCACGGCTCAAGCCTCGTTGAACTGCAGCTCCGCGAGCCGAGCGTAAAGCCCGCCCTGGCTTACGAGCGCCCCGTGCGTGCCCTCCTCAACAATCTTGCCCTCATCCATGACGATGATGCGGTCTGCGCGCCGGACCGTGGCCAGGCGATGGGCGATGACCAGCGTCGTGCGCCCTTCCGCAGCCTTTGCGATCGCCCGCTGCACAGCGGCCTCGTTCTCGCTGTCGAGGGCACTTGTGGCTTCATCCAGCAGGAGCACAGGCGCATCGCGCACGAGCGCGCGGGCGAGGGCCACCCGCTGGCGCTGCCCCCCAGACAATCCCCTGCCCTTCTGGCCGAGTTCTGCGGAGAGCCCACCCTTGGTGTCGAGAAAATCCCAGGCCTCCGCCATGTCGGCAGCCTTCATGAGCGCGTCGTCGCCGGCCTCCAGCGCGCCGAAGGCGATGTTGTCGCGCGCTGTGCCTGTGAAAAGGGCCGACTCCTGAGGCGCATAGGCAAACTGCCCGCGCCAGGCCTCCAGCTCGCAGCGCGGTGCGGGAACTCCATCCAGGCGCACCGTGCCCCCTTCAGGATCAAACAGTCGAAGCGCAAGGCGAAATACAGTCGTCTTTCCGGCCCCGCTCGGCCCCACAAGGGCGACAAACTCCCCGGGGGCCACATCCAGGGTAAAATCCGCAAGAGCCGGCGCTTCTTCAGGTGCGTATCTGAATGTCACGCGGTCGAATGACAGCGCGCCTGTGGTCTTCGCAGGCAGCACAGCAGGCTGCGCCGGGCTTTCGATCTCAGGCTCGGCG
>JBCBGD010000433.1:0-1688 GCA_038527085.1 Pseudomonadota bacterium
ATCCCACACTTATAGGTGGAAGATCACGAGGAATTGCTTTCTGGGAGCTCGTGATGCGAACGACTGTTTTTGCCCACTTTAGTCTTAGAGTCTTCTGTAATCTCGGACTGAAAAGGCCCAATACCTTTAACTCCCCAACTACCCCTTGTTCCACCAAGCCGTGTCGGTCCAGGATCTGAGGTCGAGCTCAAAGGTCCAGGTGGAGCGGTGTTGGTGGGCGAGGTGGTAGTAGGTCTCGGCGATGTGTTCCGGCACCAGCAGCCCGTCCTTTGATCCGCGTACCTCGCGCAGCTTCGCAAAGCGCTCCTCGCCCAGCATCTTGCCCAGCGTGTCTGGCGCGTCCACGGCGCCGTCGATGAGGATGTGGGCCACATGGATGCCCTTGGCGGCGAACTCGGCGTTCAGGGTCTGGCAGAGCATCCGCCGCCCGCCCATCGCCGCCGCGTGCGAATGCTGGCCGCCATTGCCACGCACGGCTGCCGTGGCCGAGGTGACGAGGATCGTCCCACTGCCGCGATCTTCCATGAGCGGACAGACCGCCCTGGCCAGCCGAAACAGGCCCAAGGTCGCCAGTCGCCAGCCCATCTCGAACGCCTTGTGGCTGGTGTCTGCCAGTGCTCGGTCGCCGATCTGGGCACCGAGATTATAGATCACGACCTCGATGGGGCCGATGTCACGCTCGACCTGTTCGACACGCTCTTCGATGGCACCGTCATCGATCGCATTCATCAGGAAGCCCGTCGCCTCGCCGCCGGCTTCCTTGATGCCGCCGACGAGCTTTTGCAGGCCGTCCTCATCGCTGCGCCGGCAGAGCACGGCGTGGTAGCCATCTCGGGCAAAGCGCGCGCCGACCGTGCCGCCAATGCCCGCGCCTGCCCCCATCACAAAACAAACCGGTTTCACGTTTGAACCTCCCTTTTCCAAAGCGTACGCTGAGGCGAGAGAGAACGCCAAGGAGGAACCCGCCCATGCCCGCCACGATCGACTTCATCTTCGATTTCGCCAGCCCGAATGCCTACCTCGTCGACAAACCGCTCAAGGAAATGGCGGAGCGCACAGGCGCGACCATCAACACCATCCCGTGCCTTTTGGGCGGCATCTTCAAATCCACGGGCAACCAGGCACCGATGATGGCGTTTGCAGGCGTGAAGGGGAAGCTGGACTATGACCGGCTCGAGATGATGCGCTTCATCGAGAAGCATGGCCTGACGGACTTCAAGATGAACCCGCATTTCCCGGTGAACACGATCCTGCTGCAGCGCGGCGCAATCGCGGCTGACATGGATGGCAAGCTCGCGCCCTATGTGAAGGTCGGCCTGAAGGCGATGTGGGAACAGGGCCTGAAGATGGACGATCCCGACGTGTTCGCCGCTGCGATGACCGAGGCCGGGCTGGACGGCCAGGCCCTGCTCGAGCGCACCAAGGACCCGGCTGTGAAGCAGAAGCTGGTCGACAATACTGCTGCCGCGGTCGAGCGCGGCGCCTTCGGCATCCCAACCTTCTATGTTGGCGATGAGATGTTTTTCGGCAAGGAGCGCCTCGGACAGGTCGAAGAGGCTGTAAAAGCCGCCTGAGCGAGGGCGCTAGACCTCGATGCCGACCTGCTTGGCCAGTTCCTGATAGCTGACTTCGGGACGCGGGCCGTAAAGGGAGAACACCTCGGCGGCAGCGAAGTGGCCGAGCTTGCC
>JBCBGD010000434.1:0-1684 GCA_038527085.1 Pseudomonadota bacterium
CGCGCGGGTCGCGGGCGATATTTTCGGCCTTCTGGGCTTCCTCGCCCGTGCCGAAATAGATGGTCAGCCCGTCATGGACGAAGGACACGGTGGTGTTCTGGGGAAAGCCGTCTTCGCGCAGGGTGGCGAGCGCAAGGTCCGGGCAGGCGTCCAGCACGGCAACGGCGGTGTCTCTGAGGGCCTCTTTCATGGTCTGGGTCTCCGATGGGGGGTTCAGGGACCAGACTGCCTTTTTAACCACACCCCGCATTGACCGCGCGCAAACCACTCGAGCGCGTGCACACAGGTCTCAGCCGAGAAGCGCCTCCTGAACGTCTTTCTTCCAGCCGATATGGATCGCATCGCCGTCCTCGATGACAGGGCGCTTGATGAGGGTTGGATTGGCGATGAGGAGCGCGGCGGGATCAGAGGCCGCGGCGTCTTTCTCCGTGTCACTGAGATTGCGCCATGTGGTGGAGGCCTTGTTCAGGAGCTTGTCGCCCGCCGCCTCCAGCCAGACCGGCACCTTCGCGGCCAGATCCGCTTCGGCGCGAATATCCACGAAGTCGACGCTTTTCCTGTTGTTTTCGAGCGCTTTCAGCGCCTTCTTGCAAGTGTCGCAGTTTTTCAGGCCATAAACTTTGAGGCTCATGAGGCAGGCGCTCCTTCTTCGCTTCTGCAGGTCAGCGAGCCGGAGAAGACCCCGCCGCGCCGTTCAATCGCGGCCAGTCTCTGGGGGTCGCCAGTCACGGTGGCTTCGAAATTGGTGCGGTAGTTGCCGGGGTCCACGCGCGGCAGGCAGCTTTCCAGCATCGCAGGCTCGACGATCAGGTAGGTGCGCCCCTCGACGGGGGTTTGGCGCTGTCTCAGGCTGCCGCTGAAGTGGGTGAGAAACGCGGCGAACTCGCTCGGCCGCGTCCCGGCCTCTCGGTAGAGCCGCCACCCCTTCGGCACACCAAAATCCTCCGAAAAGGCCTCTTCCGCAGCCAGTTCCGCTTCCTGGCGCAGGTCAAAATCGGCAAGCGCAGCCTGGCGATCCGTCTCGCCGATTTCACCTGACAAAACTTGCGCGGCGAGCTCCTCGCTGAGGCTGATCCGCGAGCGCTCCATCAGCGCCGGATCAGGCGTACCGTGAATGGCGATATAACTGCCCGGCATGGCCTGGATCCGGGCTGCGGCTGGCACGAAATAGTTCCCGCAGGACGAGCTGCACTCTCCATCAATGACCAGCGTGCGCGGTACCGCGCCGATCAGCCGACCAATCTCGCGCCCAGCGCCCGTGTCCCCGCCGGGTGTGTCAACGACGATGCGCGTGACCTGCGGTGAAATGGTGGTTTCGGCGCAGGTCTGCATGGCGTCATTGATCTCGCCGCTCAGGCGCACCGTGGAGGCATCGATCACGCTGCAGCCACCCGCAAACCGTTGCGGCTCGATGCTCGCGCAGGCTCCCATGCCCGTGAGCGAAGCGCCCAACAACAACCACACAAGGCTTCGACCCACGCTGCGCCCCTTCACTTGACGGCCCGGCGCAAGAGTGACGAAATCCACGCTCATGTGAAGGGGCAACCCCCGAATGGAGGCGGGCGATGGCGAAACTTCTCTACAATATCGTGTTTCTGGCGATGGCGCTGTTTGTGCTGATCATGCTGTTGTTCCGGTTCACCGAAGGCTCGTTCGAGGCCGCAGGCGCGCGCATGGATGCGCT
>JBCBGD010000435.1:0-1677 GCA_038527085.1 Pseudomonadota bacterium
GGTCTTCCTGGCTGATGTCACGATAGGCTGCCGTCTGGCCGCACATCTCGATCGAGACGCCATGGTCGATCAGCGCACTGATCAGTCCCGCGCTGGGGTTCACGCCACCGAAGGCCTCGTCATTCAAAAGGTCACCCACGGCGGGGCCATGGACCACGATGGCGATTTGCAGGTTTTCCGCCGGTGTACCCGCAGCAACATGCATGTTCAGGAAGCGCGCGGCGCTGTTGATCCTGCGGTTGGCTTTCCCGTCCTCAGCCTTCTCGGCCACATCGAAGGCGATCCTGAAGTGAGCATCTGCGGGAAGCGGCGCGGCAGCTGGCACTGCAGCGTTCTCGCCATGGCCTTCGATCAACGGGCCAGTTTTGAAGGCTTCTGGCCCCGCCGCGGCGGGCACGGCGATGAGGATAGCGGTAAGGGCGGAGAGAGCGATGGGTAGCTTCATGGGGTGTCCTCTGACTGGTAGCTGGAAGAAAAGCCGCTTTAGGAAAAGTCGCAAGGGCGTGAAGGCACTGGAACTTGTGCGTGATCCGTGCGGGATTACTTGCGAGAGAGCAGTGAGCGAAGGAAAGGGCTGAGCGCCATGGGCAATGACACCGAATACACACCTCCAAAGGTCTGGACCTGGGACAAGGAAAGCGGCGGGCGATTTGCCAATATCAACCGTCCGATTGCGGGACCGACGCACGACAAGGAGTTGCCCGTCGGCAAGCATCCGCTGCAGCTGTATTCGCTTGCCACGCCCAATGGGGTGAAGGTCACCGTGATGCTGGAAGAGCTGCTGGAACTCGGACATTCTGGCGCGGAGTACGATGCCTGGATCATCAACATTGGCGAAGGCCAGCAATTCGGCTCGGGCTATGTGGAGGCCAATCCGAATTCCAAGATCCCTGTCATGGTGGACCGGTCGGGGCCCGAGCCGGTTCGCGTGTTCGAGAGCGGCTCGATCCTTGTTCACCTGGCTGAAAAGTTTGGCGCGTTCCTGCCGAAGGAAGGCCCCGCGCGGACCGAGACCTTCAACTGGGTCATGTGGCAGATGGGCTCCGCGCCATTTCTCGGCGGCGGCTTTGGTCACTTTTACGCCTATGCGCCTGAGAAGTACGAGTATCCGATCAATCGCTATGCGATGGAAGTGAAGCGCCAGATGGACGTGTTGGAGCGCAACCTGGCCGAGCGCGAGTATATCATCGGCGACGAGCTTACGATTGCCGATTTCGCGATCATGCCCTGGTATGGTGCGCTGGCCAAAGGCCTGCTCTATGACTCTGCAGAATTTCTCAGTGTTCACGAATACAAGAACGTCATCCGCTGGACAGACCAGCTTATGCAGCGGCCGGGTTTCCAGCGTGGGCGGATGGTCAACCGCACATGGGGCGATCCATCCACGCAGCTTCCAGAGCGCCACGACGCTTCGGACTTCGAAACCAAGACGATGGACAAGGTTGGCGGCGAGAGCTGATCGGCGCGAACACCATTGCCCTCAGCCGGGCGCTGGCCTAATGGCCGACCAAGCAAATGGTTGAGGGCAGTACCATGGCAGACACGGTTCCAAGTTCAGGCTGGCGCGGCAAGGTCGCAGGATTTGCGCTCGCTTGGGCGTTGTTCAGCGTATTCTGGTTGGCGGCCGCAGGGCTCGGCTCGCGCTTCGGGCTCTGGAGCTGGCAGTTCGGGCTTGGC
>JBCBGD010000436.1:0-1670 GCA_038527085.1 Pseudomonadota bacterium
CGCTACTACGATCGTCCACTGGAAAATGAAATCGAGAACGAAGGCGCCGGCCCGCTCCATGAAGGTCGCGATCTTCAGTTGTAGTGCGGCGCCTTCTGGCGTGATCAGGTCGCGGCGATATTTCGCCCGCTCGGTCTCTACCGCCTTGCGTTGCCGCCTGCGGATGGCGGCCTGGCGCGCCTGTTCCTGCGTCATCCCGGACGGGGCGCTTGGGTCGGCGACACTCACGCGCGGGCCTCCAATTCATCTGTCAGGCCTGGGCGGCGCGGCAGGTAGAAGTACGCCATCCACATGACCAGCGTGGTGCCCGCGATCGCATAGCGGATTTCATCCACGTTGATGAGCTGGCGGCCGAAACCTTCCAGCAGCGCGGCAAAGAACAACATCACGACGCATCCCGCAGCGATCACAGCCGCCCGTCGGCCCGCCTCTCTCGCTGACGCCATGCGCGATAGCTTGCCGGGAAACGCGACCGCCTGGCCGATGACGAAACCTGCTGCGCCCGCCAACACAATTGCGCCGAGCTCGGTTACGCCGTGGATCATCAACCAACCAATGACCTCATAGCCGAGGCCTCGGTCGGCAAACACAGCTACGAACGCCCCCAGCAGCGCGCCGTTATACATGAGCAGGATCGCCGTCGGCAGGCCGAACGCGAAACCCAAAGCAAAGGCAAACAGAGCGATCTGACTGTTGTGGCTGAAGAGCTGCGCGGCGAACGAGCCCAGCATTTCCTCAGGCGGGGCCTCCTCCTCATAGAGTGTGGAGCGGAGATACTCTGTTGTGGCGTTAGGGTTTCGGTCGCCGATGATGTCCGCGTTGAACGCCCAGAACCAGTCCATGTCGATCATGCACAGGGTGAAGGCCAGAAACCCCGTCCCGAACAGGCAGGCGAAGGCGAGCAAGGCGGACCAGCCTGCGCTGCGCACGGCGTTCGGCCAATCGCGGCGAAAGAAGATTGAGATGCGTTCTGCAAACGTCGAACGCGTGCCGTAAACGAAGAAGTAGGCCCGCGAGCAGAGCCCCTCCAAATAGGTCACCACGTTCTGGTCGAGCGAGATCGACCGCGCCACGGACAGCGAGCTGATCGCCTGGCGGTAAAGCCGCGGCAGGGCGGTGATGTCGTCATCGCTGAGGCCGCGAACGCCCGAATTCTCAGCGCGTTTCAGCACCGCTTCCAGCGCCTTCCAGTCCGCCTCGCGCTCCTCGCGGAAACGATAGGATTTGAGCAGGTCCGTCATATGAGCTCCCGCCGTTTGATGTCGATGTAGCGTGAAACAAGATCTGGGCCGAAATGCTCTGGCCGCGCCTCGATGACCTGCGCGCCAAGCCTCTGGAGCTTCAGGAACACCAGTTCGCGCTCCTGCAGCAGCGTGTCAGCGATCACGGCGCGGGCGACATCCTGGGGCACATCAGGGCGCTGCTCGGTTAGTTCCAGAAGGGCGCGGTCCTCGAAGCTGGCGAACACGACCAGGTGCTTGTCCGTCAGGCGGCGGACATTCTCCAACATGAGCTCGGCTGAGATCGTGTCGACAAAATCGGTGAACAGGACAATCAGGCTGCGCCGGTCGAGCCTGGAGGCGAGCTCCGACAGTGCGAGCGTGTAGTTTGCTTCCTCAGCCGAATAGTCGAGTTTTGCGGCCAGGTCCTGCAGGCGCGGATAGGCGCGC
>JBCBGD010000437.1:0-1667 GCA_038527085.1 Pseudomonadota bacterium
ACTGATGTGAGCATGCAGGGATTGGCCTGCTCTGCCACGAGATCCAGCATGGCCTCTGCTTGCGGCGTAAGTTCGGACTCGCCCTCCGAAAAATAGACCACGATGTCGGTGGCGCTGCAGTCCATGTGGGCGACGCCTTCACCTGCCGATGCAGTCGGCGCAGCAAAGGCAGCTGCAGTCGCGGCTGCGCAGGCAACGAACGTATGTCTCATCTCCAAGCCCTCTTGTCTCGTCAGCTTGCTTGCAAGTTTCTCGCCGGGCGATGGCGAGATTGTGCGCGCACAGAGGCAATCATGACATCTCGGTGATGGTTCTATGATTTCTGCGTTCTGGCCTCAGCCATAGGTCCAGGCGCGAAATGCAATCTCGACGGGCCCGCGTTTGAACCGGCTCATCCATGTCGCCGCAAACAAAATCGAGACCAAGGCTGTCGCTGCGCCGATGGCGATCACCAGGGCAGCAGGCAGCTTGCCATACAGTCCGAGGCCCCATCCGGAAAACACAACTGTCATGATGACAGATTGCAGGAGATAGGCTGAGAGCGAGGCCTGACCCGCTTTGGAGATGAAGCGGACGATCGCGCCAGGCTTCTGCGCCAGAGCCGCCAGCAGACCCGCGTAGCCAAGCGCTTGCCCAGGCGCTGCGAGAAACAGGATGGCCATGCCAAAAAGCGCCATGCCGCCATAGCCAGACTCGGCCTCCATCACGAGCCAGGCGCCCACGCCTCCGACCAGTAGCCCCAAGGGAAGGAACACCAACCTGACGCGCGACCAGATCTGCGCTGCAGGGTTTGCGATCCATCCGCTGCGGGCGAATGCGAGGCCGATGCAAAAATACCCAAAGGTCGCGATGCCTTGTGACATAAGCACGCCAGGTAGAACCTCGGAGTAGGATAGGGCCCGGAAGGCGGCTTGCTCAAGGAAATTGCCCGAGCCCATCACCAAAAGTGTCTCCTCCACGGATTTCAACATTTTTGTGCCCAGAAAACCCGGTTTGACCGCCTCCAATCCCGCAAACATACCAGCCAGAGCGAGCAGTATGAGGACCTGGATCGCGATGAGGATCAGGCCCCACCGGATCAGAGACGTTTGCGACTTGCCAAGCATGGTGAGCAACAAGGCGCCGAGCACTGCATAGGTAACGAGTATGTCGCCAAGAAAGAAGAAGACGTAGTGGATGAGGCCCAAGACGCCGAGCCCGATCAGTCTTCGCGTCTGGCGGCGATTGAAGTCTGCCTGTGCTCGCTCAGCGGCGGTGTGTTGGTAAAACACGCTCGCGCCAAACATGAGTGAGAAAAGCGCGTAGAACTTGCCCGCCGCGAGCCAGAACACTCCACCCGCAGACGCCGCGTTCAAAGCGCCTTCAGACGGCTCTCCATAAGGCCCAGCCTCGAGTGGATAGGCAAATACCATAGAGTTCACGACCGCAATGCCCATCAGTGCCACCGCGCGGACAAGGTCCGGCAGGATTTCGCGGTGCGCCTTATATGAAGGTGTCAATGCCATCCGCGAAGGTTCCCCGAGGCCATCATCCCGAATGGCTTTGGGTCGATCCGGTTTTGCGGTCAAGCATTCACGCTCTTGCCAGTCTGCTGACTTCCAGATCCAATAGACAGAGGGAACTGTCGGATTGGTTCGTATCAAGGTATTTTTGCCGCGAACAAATCC
>JBCBGD010000438.1:0-1014 GCA_038527085.1 Pseudomonadota bacterium
GTGCGCAAGGTCTGCTGACACCGTTAAGCGATCGGTCAGCTCATGCTCAATATGGAGGCCTCCGCCAATGTAGGTCTCGACGCGTTCAAAGTCGCCGCCCTGAACCTCGATCGTGTTGTCAGTGATCGCACGCAGGATGCCGCCATTTCCATTTGTGACCAGTGAATCGAGAGATGTGGTCGACGTCCCGGCAACATTCAGCGACGTGTCATTTCGGCGCCCGCCGTTGAAGGTCAGGTCGCTGCGCAGTTCTTGCTGGCTGCGTTCTGACCATTGAAGGTCGAGGTTGATGTCCCAGCGATCGTTCGGTTGCCATTGGAGCTGTCCGAAAAAGGCATCGCGCTGGTCGCGCGTGTCGTTCTGGCGGAAATGGCGCTGTGAAGGTGCGAACACAAAGGGTGTGCCGTCATCGATGGCAAGACCCGTCGCCGGATCAATGGCTGTGTCATACCCTTCGGTATCTGAACCGCGTGTGTCGAGGTTGGCCGGGTTGCGGCGGTCGTTGAAGTCATCGCAGTCATCATCGCCGCGGTCGGTGGTCTCAGGATTGTTGGAAAAGCCCGTGAACGTTCCGCCATTTGTCTGGTCGATATACTGGGCCAGCCCATCGCTGATCAGACAGGCGGGACGGGAATTTGAGGTTGGTCCAGTCTGGCGACTTTCTGCTTCCGGCTGCGAAATATCTGAGCGCTGGAAGCCGAGGGAGATGCCAAAGTCGCCCAACCCATCCAATTCAAGCTGGTCGACATAGCTGAGTGTGCCGCGATAGCCGAGGTCGCCAGCGAGGGAGTCGTCAATGTTCTGTTGGTCGGGATTATAGTTGCCCTTGATCTCGAACTGGAACCGCTGTTGCCCGAAATCGAGCGGGCGAAGCGTTTCCAATTGGATCTGACCGGCGACGCCGCCTTCAATCTGGCCGGCGTCCTGGGTTTTGAACACCGCAAGCTTGTTGATCAGTTCAGAGGGGAATTGGGAGAAGTTGACCGAGCGGTCACCGGACCCGTTCGTGGCCAC
>JBCBGD010000438.1:1024-1645 GCA_038527085.1 Pseudomonadota bacterium
ACCGCAAGCTTGTTGATCAGTTCAGAGGGGAATTGGGAGAAGTTGACCGAGCGGTCACCGGACCCGTTCGTGGCCACACGCCCGTTCACCACGGTTGAGGACAGGTACGGCCCAAGTCCGCGGATCGACACTTCGGTGGCCCCGCCATTTTCGCGGTGGGATGCCACGCCAGTCACATTCTCCAGAGCCTCACCGATCGACAGAGCAGGAATGTCACCGATCTCATCAGCCGAAAGACCGTCAACAATTTGAGTGCTATTCCTTTTCAGCGCGATGGAATCTTGAATGACCTGCCGCGTGCCGGTGACCGTGATGGTGTCAAGCGTTTGCTGCTCTTCAGCCGTCGTGGTCCCAACCGGTTCAGCATCCTGCGCCAGCGCCATGCTGCCTAGGGGCAGAACTACGGTTGTTAGCAGGGCTGCACGCCAAGAAAACTGCGTGCGTGCCGAATGAGACTCTGAGTGCGATTTGGATGACATGGCTTTCCTCCCTGCGAGATGTTCTCTTTTCCGGAACATGACTCTCTCGCAATGAGCCAACTTTCCCTGTATCAATATGTCAACCAAAAAGTCTAAATTGGCATGAACTCTTGATCAGCTGGGAGGCCTACCAAAAGTTCAT
>JBCBGD010000439.1:0-1643 GCA_038527085.1 Pseudomonadota bacterium
CACGGCGCCCAAGCTGGTGCTGGACCGCAAGGACAGCCTGATGGCGTCCATGGCCGACGTGGTCTCAAGCACGGACACGCGGAACTGCGTGCCGTCCACGGCATATTCCTTGCTGTCCATGCGCAGCAACTCCGCATCGGAAAAGGCCGACACGTCCGATTTCGCCTCGAACATCTCGGACGCATAGGCCGACAGGTCCACGTCCAACTCCTTGGCCAGATCATGGGCAATCGCCCTGTCTTCCTGCGTGGTGGTGGGCGACCGGAATTCCAGCGTGTCGGACAGGATGCAGGACAGCATCGCGCCCTTGATGCCGGTAGGCATCTGCGCCATGTCCTTGCCGATCATCTTCCACATGATGGTGGCTGTGCAGGCCAGCGGCTCGATCCGGATGTCGATGGGGCCCTTGGTTTCCAGCCCGCCCACCAGCTTGTGGTGGTCGATGATGGCCTGAATGTCGGCATCGTTGATGGCATCCGGCAATTCGGCGGGGTTGTTCGTGTCCACGATGACCACCGGCTGATCCGCCGCAACCCCGTCGATGATGCGGGGCTTGGGCAGGTCCCACTTTTGCAGGACAAACGCCGCTTCGGTGTTGGGTTCGCCCAGCAGCACCGGCTCGGCCGCCTGTCCCTTGATCTGGTTCAGATACCAGGCCCAGATGATGGGCGAACCGGTGGAATCCGTGTCCGGGGATTTGTGGCCGAAAACAAGCGTGGTCATGGCGGGTGGTCCTTTGGGGCATTGAATTTCGCGCCCTTATAGCAGCGCCTGCGTCGGTGTCACGGGGGCGCGGCGCGGCCCGATTGTCGCGGGGGCCGGTTGACCCGCGGGCCCCTCGGGCGGTAATGTGCGGCATCACCAAGGGGAGTGCTCTGAAAATGAACAACACGGCCTGACCGCCCGACCGTTCCGCGCCACCGGCGCACCGTTTTCAGAGGAGTGATCCGACATGGACAAGTCTGCCTGACCCGCATTGGCGGGATCGCCTGCGCATCTGCGCACCGTTCACCCAGACAGCAAGAGGCACTCCATGCCCAAATCCAGAAAACCCGCGCGCAAGACGCGCACCGTTCGCACGGCTTCGGCCGCGCGTCGGTCCACTTCCGCCCGCCCCTCGGGTCGAGTGACACAGGACCACACCGCCCGCCCCCAGCTTCGCGGCGGCCGCCCGCCCCGCTTTCCGGGGCGCACCGGCGGTCGATAAGGACTTGCCACGGGGCCGCGCGTGGGTTTTCCTCGCGCGGCCCCTTGCCGAACGGACGCCGATGTGAGCGCACGCGAAACCGACCTGTACCCCGCCGTCAAAGCCTTTCTCGAAGGACAGGACTATGTCGTGAAATCCGAGGTCGGCGCGGCAGACGTGGTGGCGGTGCGCGGCGGCGAGCCGCCTGTCATCGTCGAGTTGAAACTGGGGTTCTCGCTGGCGCTGGTACACCAATGCGTGGCGCGACTGGCAGTCAGCGACGATGTCTACATGGCCGTTGAACGGGGCAAGGGAAAGCGATTCCTGAAGTCGGTCAAGGACATGACCCGCCTGTGCCGTCGTTTGGGTCTGGGCCTGATGACGGTGCGGCTGGGCGATGGTCTGGTGCAGGTGCATTGCGATCCCGGGCCCTACGCCCCGCGCAAGAACGTTCGAC
>JBCBGD010000440.1:0-1629 GCA_038527085.1 Pseudomonadota bacterium
CGCCAATAGGTTGCGCACCATGGCGGAGCGGGCCCTTTCGAACGATCTTGCCATCACGGAATACGGCGAGCAAGTCGCGCAGATCCGGAGGCAAGCTGCCACTGTGAACCGCGTCGTCGAGACAGGCCGAATTAGCGGAGATGTCGGCGCCTTGCTGCGCCAGGTTCAAGGCACCCTGCCCAATGTCTCGAGCCTGCGAGATGCCGCTGTGGACATCGATTATGAGCGCGTGTCCCTGCAGCTCGATCTCGTGCTTTGGCAGGATGAGTTGCGCTCGGCCAGCCTTTCGAGTGATCCTGCAAGCTGGATTTCCGATTCCGTCGACCTTGCCATGCCCCCGGGTCCCTTCGAGGCCGATGCCGTGGCTGTGCTTGAGGCGCTTTTGGATCAGCGGATTGTCCTGCTTGACGATCTGGTCGAGGCCGGGGACGCCAATGCCGACCGCCTCACGGCACTCGAATTGGCCGTTCTTGAAACCCTCGAAGAAGCCCAGGAACTCGGCAACACCCTTGACCGAAGACTATTCTGGCTGCCTTCGACCACCAGGCCCCTGCGGGATCTGCCGTCCAATCTCGTCAATTCGATGGGCTGGCTGGCGGCCCCAACCCAGGTCACCAACATCGGCGAAGGCGTCGTCAGTGCGAACGAGACCCGTTGGCTGCCACTCGTCCTTTGCGCTCTGGCTGCGGCGTTCATCATGCTTGCGCGGCCAACGCTTCGCTCTTCGTTCGAGACCCTGAATGCGGCGGTCGGGCGCGTCGCCAAGGACCGTTACTGGACCACCCCTTTGGCCGTCTTCAACGGCGCGCTGCTCGCTGCGCCCATCGCGCTGCTGCTGGCGGCCTTTGCGCTCAGTCCCGCGCTTTATGGAGATGCTGAGACGCTATCGACTGCGTTGGCGAGGGGTGTCTGCTCCGCCGCCGCGTTCCTTTATCTCATCTTCCTGATCGCCACGCTCCGGCGGGAGGGCGTTCTGAACAATCACTTCGCGTGGAGCGATAAGGCCTGCAAGGCACTGGGCAAAGCACCGCGCTGGTTTCTCGCGCTGACCCTTCTGACCGTCTTCGCGAGCATCGTTGCTGCCGCCAGCGGGCGCCAGGACTTTATCCAGGGGCTTGGCATGTTGTCGTTCATGGCTGCCTCGATTTGCTTTTCCGTCCTCGGGTTTTTCGTGTTCCGACTTGAGAATGGCTGGATCACGCTGATCGTGGCGCGGGGGGTGAGTGCGACGATCCAGTTCATCGGGTTGCTCAGCTTTGTGCTGGCGCCACTCGTCATCGGCGTCTTGCCGCTCTTCGGCTATGTGGAAACAGCATTCGCGTTGCAGGCCAGGCTGGTTCTCACGGCCGGGGCGCTTCTTCTGATCGCGCTCGCTTATGGCATCCTCAACAGACAACTCCTGATTGCCCAGCGCCGGCTCGTCCTTCGCAAAGCGTTGCAGCGCAGGGCTGAGGCGGATGCCGCGCGCAGCGAGGACGATGAGGACGAGGGCGATAATGGCGGCGCGCCTAAGTCAAGCCCGGAGCAAGTGGCCGAGGAAGAACAACGCATTTCTACCCAGGCCCGGCGTGTCCTCGTCTACGCCTGTGGCATCGCCGCGCTGACGGTCATCCTCACGATCTGGGCCAC
>JBCBGD010000441.1:0-1610 GCA_038527085.1 Pseudomonadota bacterium
AAGCGCAAGGCCAGTGGCTGTCCCGCCCATGAGATACTGGTTGAGTTTCGTTGTCTTGCTGTTCACGACTTCCTCCCTGAACACTGCGTGCCGCCCTGTAGGGCTGTGCAACTTCTCGCAAATTAGTGCAAATCGCAGCAAAATGACAAGCATCTTTTCTTGTCAGCCCCCGCCTTTTACAAGCAGAAATGCTGCAATTGCGCACAAAAACACTCGCAAAACGGACTTTCGACCGCATACAGGGCAATTTTCACGTGTTTTTCAGCGTAAACAGACTTCCCGAACGGCAAATCTTGCAAAGTTTTGCAAAGAGCGCCTCGGGGTGTGACATTTTTCCTACAGGTCTTTGCAGGTTTTCCGACCTACGCCCCGCAGGATTGCCTGACGATGAGGTCCGTGGAGGTGCGCTCCGACCGACTCATCGGCCCCAGCGAATCGAGCAGCTTGGAGACCAGCACGCGCCCGGCTGTCTCTGTATCCTGAGATACCGTTGTCAGGGATGGGCGCGCATAGCGGCTGAACGGAACATTGTCATAGCCGACCACGGAAACGTCTTCGGGCACGCTGAGGCCGCGGCGCAAAATCGCGCGTACAGCGCCGAGTGCGATGAGGTCGCTCGCCGCCACCAGGCCGTCGAACTTCACGCCCGACCCCAACAGGCTGTCGACGGCTGCCTCTCCTGATTCTATCTCGAAATGGGCAGGCACAACTAGGTCGGACTCGATCGCCAAGCCGCCCGCCTCAAGCGCCTGCTGATAGCCGCGGTAGCGCTGCATGGCTTCAGGCGCTTCGGTGTCACCCAGAAAGGCGATTTTCTGGCGGCCAAGCCGTGTGAGATGGGCCGCCGCGCGCCGCCCGCCCTGAATGTTGTCACTGCCGACAGAGCAGTAGTCCTGATCCGGCAGCTCCGCGCCCCAGACCACAAACCTCTCTTCCGCAGATGCCAAACGGTTGAACTCATTGTGCAAGCTCGACTGGCCAATGAAGATCACACCATTCGCCCGGCTCGTGGCCATGGCATAAGAAAGGTCGTCATAGCTTGTCGGCGCGATATGGCTGATCAGCACGTCGCATTTGCGCTCGCGCGCGGCCTCGCCGATGCCAGATAGGAGCTCGAAGAAGAACGGGTCGTAGATCTGCGCGTCCCTGGCCTGGGGCTGGGGCACGACGATGGCGATGGTCGCTTCGGCGCCGATTGGGCCCGTCGGCATGTAGCGCCGGAAGGGGTAATCGAGCTCCCGCGCGAGCTTCCAGATCGCCTGTTTGGTGCGCCGATTGACGGCCGGGCTGTCATTCAGGGCGCGCGAGACGGTCGAGATGGACACGCCGGCCTGCTTGGCCAGGTCCTCAAGGCGCACATTGCGCCGTTTTGCCTCTGCATCGTCAGCCATGGCCCTGCTCCGTCACTGATCGACGCGCCCAATAGCCCGTCCGCTCAGGAAGACTGTGCGGAACATGACCTGACCTTGCGCCAGCCTGCGTCGCAACCAGCTCGAACCCGGCCGCGTCTTCGGGTCTCCAGGACAGGTCTGACTCGCCGAGATTGAACACACACAGGACCTGCTCATTGCCATGGACGCGCCGGAGCCGCTGCTTGCGTTCAGCCGCAC
>JBCBGD010000442.1:0-1604 GCA_038527085.1 Pseudomonadota bacterium
GCTGGAAAGCCTGCTCGGCGCCTCGCTGCCGGATGTGGAGATCAGGCGCTACACCAAGCCCACCTTCACAAAACCCTGCCCGGACGACCTTCGCCGGACAATCCGCGAGGAATGTGACTTCGTCGTCGAAGCGCTCGCCGATTGAGGCTCATGCACGACGTGCAGTATGCACGACACTGTATGGTTCGAAATTCAGGGACTTCCCGCGGTCACCATCGCGTCGAGCGAGTTCGACGAGGCTGCTGATGCCCAGCGCAAGGCGCTCGGCATGACGGATGCACGCTACCTGCTGGTCGATCATCCGATCCAGGATGCCACCGATGACGAGATGCGCGGCAAGGCAAAAGCGATCCATGGGGCGCTTGTTGCGGCTTTGGAGGCGTGATCGCAGCTGCGTTATGAAAGCACTGGGCACCACACGCCGCCTTGGTGGTTTCATGCGACGAAAGCGGCCTTGTCGTTCTGTCTGAACCACTCAAATCGAGCGTATGACTGATCAGCCCCTCAACATCGTCTGGTTCAAGCGCGACCTGAGGCTTGAGGACCATCCGGCGCTGACGCGTGCAGCGCTGGCAGGGCGGGTCTTGCCGCTCGTCATCGTCGAGCCTGGATACTGGCTGTGCGATGACACCAGCCATCGCCACTACCAATATCTCAGCACGGGTATCGAAGACCTGGCGAAACAGCTGAATGCCCGCGGCGGGCAGCTGTGCGTGCGTGTCGGCTATGCGCCCGAAGTGCTGGCGCAGCTTCATGGCGAATTGGGTGACTTCACGCTGTGGTCGCACCAGGAATCGGGCAACACGTGGACCTTTGCGCGCGACAAGGCCGTGACCGCGTGGGCACGCGAGGCTGGCGTGACCTGGCATCAGCCGATGACCTTCGGTATCTGGCGCGGCTCCTCGCTCGACCGCGACAAGTGGGCCAAGCGCTGGGACGCCATGATGGACGAGCCCGTCTGCGAGCTACCAGATGGCGTTGCGTGGGCGAGTGCGCAGAGCCAGCCTCTGCCGAGCGCCGAAGACCTGTCGTTGGAATATGATGGCTTGACGTGGACACAGCCCGCCGGGCGGGCGGCTGGGCTGGAGTGCCTGAATTCCTTCCTCCATGAGCGGGGCCGCAATTATCGCAAGGAGATGTCGACGCCCATAGAGGGCGAGACGGCGTGCTCGCGCCTCTCGATCCACGTGGCATATGGCTCGCTTTCCATGCGCGAAATTTACCAGACAACCCGCGCCAGGCTTGACGCGCTGGAGCAGGGGGTGGAAACCGCACCGCCTGGCTGGAAGGGCTCCCTGCGCAGCTTCGTTGGGAGGCTGCACTGGCACTGCCACTTCATGCAGAAGCTTGAGACAGAGCCCGAGTTGGAGTGGCTGCCCATGGCGCGTTCTTATTCCGGCATCCGGGACGATGGCAGCGATCCTGAGAAACTGGCCGCCTATGCCGAGGGGCGCACGGGATACCCGTTTGTCGATGCGTGCCTCAGATACCTGCGCGCCAATGGCTGGCTGAACTTCCGTATGCGCGCCATGCTGCAGAGCTTTGCCAGCTACAATCTTTGGCTGCCTTGGCAGGAGAGTGGTTTGATTACCGCGCGGCTCTAC
>JBCBGD010000443.1:0-1604 GCA_038527085.1 Pseudomonadota bacterium
CTGGCTGGACATCGATCCGCTTTCCGCCCTCAAATGGCGAGCTGATCTCCGGCTTTGCATACCAGCTGACCCCCGTATCGTCGCGCGAAACGCCCCGCGCGACTTGAGCAGATGCGGAAACATCCGGATCAACATCGAAACCATCTGCGATCGACTGTGGCGGCGTCGTGTGGGCCACATTGTTTGAAAATTCGATGCCGCCCATGTCGTCATAGAGGCTGAATGGGGTCTCTTCGCCGGCACCGATGACGATATTTCTAGTGAAGACCGAGTTGATGGGCACGGCGGTGCGCTCGGCATCCGAGCCTTCGCCAAGTTCAATCCGGTGAACATTTTTGAAGACATTGTTTTCGATCACCGCGCCATCGACTTGATGATAGCGGTTGATCGGCGAGTTCGGCACGCCATTCATGACCACCAACGCGCCCGAGAACCGCTCACCGGTCAGATCCTCGAAATGATTGTTCCGCACGGTCTGGCGCGCATTGATAACGCGCACGCCGCCGGTGTAGGGCGCGCCATCGCCGTCAAACACATTCCCTTCGATGACCGCGCCATTGCCATGGCGCAAAGTCAGCGTACCACGTGACTGGAAGAAGGTATTTCCGCGGAAGGTGTTGCCACCGGACTTGCTGGAAATGATCTCTACTTCACCGCTGCAGCGGTCGAAATAATTGTTTTCCACCAGCGTGTTGGAGTTGGTGAGCGAAAAGTGGCTTGTTCCAATGCGTAGGGTCTCTCCGCCATTGGATCCAAACACCGGGCGCGGGCCGAAATAGTTGTTTGCGATAAGGTGATTGTTGTCCTGGCTATCCTCGGTGTTCAACCGCACGGCCATGGTCGGGCCGGAATTTTGTTTGCCTTCCAGGTGGTTGCGGTCGAACACGTTGTTCTTGCCATACATGACGACCCAGAGATCACGCTGGCGCCGGTCAGGATTCGAATAGTTGTCGATCACCGTTTCGGTAACGCGCGAATTGAAGGCGAGGTTATCACTGTCCTTCCGGAAGCTGATCACCTCCGACCGCGGCGTGTAGCCGTCGCGGAAAACAAGACCGGAGACGACCAGGTGACGACCCGCCAGCCGCAGGCTGGACTGCCCGGACAGGATCACTTCGCCGGGCGTCTGGGCGCGCACTGTGATTGGCGCAGCCACGGTGCCCTCGCCTTCGACCAGCATATCGAAGTCACGCCACACGCCGTTGGCCAACACGATAGTATCGCCCGGTTCAGCAGAAGCGATCGCCTCTGTGAAGGCGCCCGGATCCGCGACCAACCCGGTCTCAACTTTAGACGATTCCGCCTCGCTCAAAGGAGTGTTTGCGCCTTGGACAAGTATCGCTTCACACGCACCCAGCGCTAAAAACATCGCCGTTGCACTGAACAAAGCTGTGCGCATTCGTGCCTCCCAAAGCCGAGTTTCCCGGCATTGATGGTCACGCTAATTGTGCAGACCTTTTTGTCAACCAATGATTTTCAAATCCCCAAAATAGCGCAGTTTCGTCAGCCTGAGAGCAAGTCAGCATCTGGATTCTGGATGACACTGAAGAACGGACCAATATTTTTGGTACTACCAATCTTGAGTCTTTGGTTGACATTTTGGT
>JBCBGD010000444.1:0-1587 GCA_038527085.1 Pseudomonadota bacterium
CTCCACGACAGCCCGGTAGGTCAGCTCGCCTGGATCGGTGAAAAGTTCCATGGCTGGAGCGATTTGAGGAAGAAGGAGCTGTTTGAGGTCTACACGCGCGATCAGATCCTCACCAATGTGATGATTTACCTTGTCAATGACGCCTTCACGACATCGGTGTGGTACTACAACGCCTTTTTTCAGGAGGGCGGGCCAGCTCTGCCTGAGGGTGTGCGCTGCGAAACACCCACCGCGTTCGCAAACTTTCCGGGTGAAACGCTTTACGGCCCGCCGCCGCGTAGCTGGGTCGAGCGCGCCTACAACTTGACCCGCTGGAGCGAGATCGAGCGCGGCGGACATTTCGCGGCGATGGAAGAACCGGATCTGTTTGTGGATGACGTGCGCGCCTGGGCGCGGGAGGTGATGTAATGGCTGACCATGCAACCTTGGACGGGAAGAAAGGAAAACTGGCTTACAGGCACACAGCCAGCCGGTCGGGCAAAAGCTTTGTCTGGCTGTCGGGCTTCAATTCCGACATGCAGGGCACGAAAGTCCTCGAACTCGAGGCCTGGGCCGTGAGGTCTGGTCACGGTTTCACGGCGTTCGACTATTCCGGCCATGGCCAGTCAGACTGCGATTTCGATGCCTGCACCATTGCCGACTGGCATTCCGACACCTTGGCTGTGATCGATGAGGTCAGTGACGGGCCTCTGGTGCTGGTTGGCTCGTCCATGGGGGCATGGATGGCGATGCTCGCCGCGCGCGAACGACCCACACGCATGTCCGGCATGGTGCTCATCGCGCCCGCGCCTGACTTTACCTCGCGATTGATGTGGCCAAGCATGCCGCCGGAAGGCCGTTTCGCCATCACCCAGGATGGGAAGTGGATGCAGCCGTCCGCTTACGGCGATCCGGTGCCAATCACACGTGCGCTGATAGAGAGCGGGGCGAAGCTGTCGGTCATGGGCGCGCCCTTCGAGTTTGAGGGACCTGTGCGCATTCTCCAGGGCATGCGCGATGAAGACGTGCCATTCGAGCATGCTCAAGCGCTGGTGCAGACGATCACCTCGAGCGACCTGACCTTCACGCTGGTCAAGGATGGCGATCATCGCCTTTCGCGACCCCACGACATCGCTCGATTGATCGCGACATGCGATGAGATCGTGCAGGATTAACCGCTTTAGTCGGAGCCGATGTTCGTCTCGTGCGATGGGCGAAAACAAAAATTTCTTGACAGATGGAAAAAATGGCGCCCGCGGGCTTGCGTTGACCCATGCGAGGTGTTAACGACCGCGGCTTGCGGGAGATCACGTGAACATGTTTGCGGGGCCTCCCGCTTTCCTGTCCGAGACCATAGGCTGCCCCTTGGGGCGGTAAATTTCAAGCTGAAATGCCTATGCAGACGGGGTGAGGCGAGACGAGGGGACAGAGGCTCAATCGAGCTGACACCCTTTCCGATCGACGCGCCCCGGGCAGGTTGCTGGATGCGCATCCACTTTGGGATGCGGATTTGGCGAACACCCGGGCGCCCGAATGGTCGGTCGCTCTTAGTATGGAGACCCGTAATGGATCGAGCTGGAAAGCAGGTCGCACGTCAGGAACTTGAAG
>JBCBGD010000445.1:0-1575 GCA_038527085.1 Pseudomonadota bacterium
TGCCCCCGGTGGAAAAGTTGTAGTTGTCATAGACGTCAAACGTGTTTCCGTCATGCACAACGACGCAGCCATAGGTACGGCAGTAGAAGTCCGAATCGAGAAAGGACTGCGCCGCAGCGTCAGCGATCCAGGCTCCGGCCGCACAGACAGCCAGGATGCAGAATCGCAGCCAGACGATCATTCCAGCGGCAACGCGCCGCCAAGCTCGGCGCGTTTCTGTGGCACGGGCACGGCGTGGGGCTCCATGGCCTCATATTTGTTGGCAAACTGGGGTGCAAACGTGTTTTCGAGCCTCACCGAAATGCCAGACGTCTCTTCGATCGGCACGGGAAGGCGGACTTGGTAGTTTCGCGCTGCGCTGTCGAGCACAACGAGGTTCGCGATTGGTTCAGTGAGTACGTCGCCGTTACTGGTTTCGATTTCAACCGATCCGCCGAGGCGCGCATGGGCGTTGCCCTCGTTCTCCACCCGCAGACCCACAACGGTCTCACCAACCTCATTCACCACGATACCGCTGGAGGTGATCTCCGGCTTGCTCGCGGCGTCACCAACCGTGAGATAGAACAGGCTGGCAAGCTGGTAGCGCCGCCAAACGCCGGAGCCCGCATTGCGCTCATCGGGGAGAATAGTCGAAGCCAAAAGGGCAAAGCGGTGATCGCCTGCCGACGGCAAACGCACAGGCGCAGCCATATCGACGACAATCTGCTGCTGTTCGCCCGGTTCCAACGTCACGAAAGCCGGACTGAAGCGCACCCATTCCGCACTTGAACGCTCCGTTTCCCCGGGAGGCGCCAAGGCGATCTGCCCGTCCTCCGTGAGGCTCCAGTCGGCCAGACCAATGGTTAGCGAAATCGTCTGCTCCTGGTGAACATTGCCCAGCGTGATCACCTGGCGTTTGCGTTCTCCCGGCTCGACTTCCATTTCTACCGTTGTCGGCTGGATCCCGATGCCGAACCCAAAAGCGGGTGACCAACCTGCGAGGGCGAAGGTGGCGATGCTGAAAATCAAAACGAAAAGGCTGCGCATATGGGGTCCCCAAAATCCTGTGAACTGACCCTCTATTCTGACCCGCATAGGGTTACTGGCGCGTATACGCGCTGCAGCAGCCTCCTCGCCAAAAGTAAAACAGCCCGGCGCGAGTGCGCCGGGCTGAATTAGAAGTGTCTTCGCTGTCTAGGCGATCAAGGCACGAAGACCGTGTAAGTCACGTTGGCTTCGATGTCGCCAGCGCCCATCGACAGGTCGTAGCCCTGGGTTCCGCCGAGGGTGTAGACCGCGTCGAAACGAACGGACTGTTGCATGATCGTGCCGCGGCCGGAGGCCGTGCGGCTGTCGCCGGTGAAGATGGTCGAGGACGTTGCGAAATCGTCGAGGACGTCAAAACCAGCCTCGTTGTCGCCGACATCAGCAAACGCTTGGGAGCCAAAGTTCGTCTGGGCCGGGTCGTTGTTCGTGTGCGACAAGGAGAAGCCCACATCCGCCAGCGAGAAGTCGGTCGTGGCCGGATCGGTGACCATGTCGGCGTCTGCAACGAGGTTGAACGGGGTGTTCGAAGCCACAAAGAAGCTGGACTCG
>JBCBGD010000446.1:0-1569 GCA_038527085.1 Pseudomonadota bacterium
TGAAGGCAGCCTATGACATGCCGCCCGCCGACAAGGCCCGCGAGGCGCGCCAGATCGAGCGCCTGCGCACCCTGGCGGAAGAATCCAATCTCGACCCCGTCTTCGCCGAGAAATTCCTCAATTTCATCGTCGCCGAAGTCATTCGCCACCACGAACAGATCCGGGATCAGAAATCGTGATGCCGCATCTCCCATTTCCGCTGATCCCTGCGCAGGCAGGGATCCATGGCCGAAAGACGCTGCCGGGTGCGCCCGGTTGTGAACACCAGTCCATGGACACCTGCCTTCGCGGGTGTCTGCGGGCTTTCTAACAGAGACGCCAAACATCAGGAGAAACCCATGGCCCTCAAGATCCGACTCGCCCGTGGCGGGTCCAAGAAACGTCCATTCTACCGCGTTGTCGTCGCCGACAGCCGCATGCCGCGCGATGGCCGCTACATCGAAAAGATTGGTGTCTATGATCCACGCCTCGCCAAGGACGACGAAAACCGTGTGAAGATCGATGGCGAGCTTGCCGCCGCCTGGATCAAGAAGGGCGCCAAGCCGACCGACCGTGTGGCCCGCTTCCTGAGCGCCATCGAAGTCGACGGCAGCCCCGTCTACGCCTGGGAGCACGGCAACAACCCGAACAAGGGCGAGCCTGGCACCAAGGCGAAGGAACGCGCCGAGGAGAAGGCCGAGAAGGAAGCCGCTCGCAAGGCCGCTGAAGAAGAAGCCAAGAACGCGCCAGCTGAAGAGCCTGCTGCAGAGGAAGAGGCCCCTGCCGAGGCCGCGGCTGAAGAAGAAAAAGCCGAGTAAAATCGGCCCTGTGCGGGGGTTCGGAATCCCTGCTCGAACATGAACGTAGCCTAAACAGGCCCTGAATGCGGCGGTGAAACCACATTCAGGGCCGCTCAGGCAGTCTCCTGGCCATGCGACTGGAACAGGAGACCCCCATGAGCTTCAAATGGATCGCGCGGGCCGCGACCGCCGCCCTTGCAACCCTTGCCTTTGCCGCCGCGCCGGCCGTTGCCGATCGCGACGAAGACCGCCGAAACCACCGCGCCGAAATCCTCATCGACGAGATCTTCGGCGGGCGCGTCCACAATGGCGGCTTCCGCAGCATCGATGATGACGATGACTGGCGAAGACGCAACCGTGGATACGGCCAGGACCGTGGCCGCCGCGGTGGCCTGGTCCTGTTCGAAGACCCCGGCTTTCGGGGACAGCGCTTTCCCATCAACGGACAAGTGAACAATCTCCGTCGCACCGGCTTCAATGATACGGCGTCGTCCCTGCGTGTGCGCCGTGGTGCCTGGCTGGTGTGTACCGATCCGGACTTCCGCGGCCGCTGCCGTGTGTTTACCGATGACCAGAGTGCCTTCTCCCGCCGCGGCCTGAATGATCGCATCAGCTCGGTGCGCCCGATCAGTGAGCGCGAGGCGCGCCGCTACGCTAGAAATGGCGGCTTCGACAATGATTTTGGCTTCGGCAACGATCGGCGCGACCGGGACTGGCGCAACAACCGGGACCGGGACTATGATCGCGATCGCCGCTATGGCGACAATGATTTCGGCATTGGACGCCTGGG
>JBCBGD010000447.1:0-1561 GCA_038527085.1 Pseudomonadota bacterium
GCCGATGCGCCGAGCTTCTGCGCGGCATCGCGCATGGCGGCCAGGTCGACCACCGCCGGCACGCCTGTGAAGTCCTGCATCAGGACGCGGGCAGGGCGATAGGCGATTTCGTGCTTGGCGCTTCCCTTATCGGTCAGCCAGTTGGCCATCGCCTTGATGTCGTCCTTGGTGACGGTCTTGCCGTCTTCGTGGCGCAACAGGTTCTCCAGAAGCACCTTTAGCGAAGCCGGCAGGCGGGAGACATCGCCGAGCCCGTTCTCGCTGGCCGCTTCAAGTGAATAGTAGCTGTAGGTCTTGCCCGCTGCGGTCAGCGTGCGTTTGGACTTGAAGCTGTCGAGTGATGCCATGGCGAAGGACCCCGCTGGATGTCTTTGTGTAGGATTGCCGCCTGTTTAGACCCGCTTTGGCCGGGCGGCAATGAGACCAATGGGGCGCAGGCATGCCTGACCTACCTTTATGAAACATCGTGCATCGGATAGGTGGCAGGTGCCCCGTATGGAAGGACGACTTGGTGGCCTTGGAAATTGAAAGCGACGTCAACGCTTCTGAGAGCTATTCGCCCATCGGCGAAAGCCTGATGAGCGATGTCTGGTATGTCGCGGCGCAGGCTCGCAATCTGAAGCGGGGCGCGCCGCGGGACATCCCGATCTGCAATGGCACGCTTCGCCTCTCCCGCGGCTCAGATGGCGCGATCGAGGCGAGCTATGATGGCGGCCCCGCGCGGGTGAGAGAGAGCGAAGGGCTTATCTGGTACTTTCATCCAGGCGTGAATTGCCCGCTGAATGCGCATTCGGAGCCTTTCAAATTCAGTGGGCCAAAGGGCAAGGTGCGGTTTTGCGAGAATGTGGTGATCCCGGCTCATCAGGATGACGCCGCCTATGGCCTGCTCGACCCCGCCCACACGCCCTTTGTGCACAAGAGCCCGCTCTGGCGCGGCAATGGCATCCTGAAGCCAAAGACCAAGCCGTTTGAGCCGAATGATTTCGGTTGGACGATGATGCCTCATGCGCCGGTCAATTCAGACATTTACAAGTTGATCGGTGGGCAGATCCGCGTGCGCATTGAGTTCCGCATGCCAGGCTTGCGCGCCGAATACATCGAGAACAAGGCCCACACCGTTCTGGGCCTGACGGCGCTGACTCCGATCGATGATCGCCACACGCGCCTGCGCCAGATTTTCTACTGGAACAGCCCGATCCTCAACATCGTGAGGCCGGTTGCGCCATTGGTGGCGGGGCCTTTCCTGAAGCAGGATGTGGAGATCTTGGGGTTGCGCCGTGAAAATGAGGGCTTCAAGCCTGGCAAGGGCACGCTGGTGGGCGACAGCGACAAGCAGTTCCTCTGGTATATCGCGCACAAGAAAGCCTGGCAAAAGGCCCGTGCCGAGGGCGTGCCCTTCGAAAACCCCCACAAGGCCCAGACCCTGCATTGGAAGACGTGAACGCGCGCACTGCGCCGCAGATGACACGCTGGCACAAAATCCGCTAACACGCCTGTCATGGGCGAAATGCTTTTGTCTGCCACCGATCTGGCTGCCGCACGTGGCGAGAGGCTCCTGTTC
>JBCBGD010000448.1:0-1561 GCA_038527085.1 Pseudomonadota bacterium
ACATCACCTATTTTCAGCAAGAAGGCCCGCCTGAAGCCGAACTGGAGGCCGATATCCGGGGCTTCCTGCGCAAGACCTATTATGCGGGCTCGGGCGACGTGCCCACAGACCAGATCAGGGCGAAAAAGCCCGCCGATGCCAAGTTTCTCGACGGCATGGTTGACCCCGATCCCTTTCCGGCCTGGATGCCCGATGCTGACCTCGACGTGTTTGTGCGCGCCTATGAGGCTGGCGGCCTGCGCGGACCGCTGAACCTTTACCGGGCCTGGCCACTCAATACCGAAGAGCTGAAGGACTATCGCGGGGCGTTCATCAAGCCGCCCGCCTTCTTCATCGGTGGGGAGAGAGACACTGTGCGCCACTTCGTGCCGGGCATGGACCTGTACGACATGGCTGGCGCGGCGTGCGAGGATTTCCGCGGCTCTGTGATCGTTCCAGGCGCGGGGCACTGGATTCAGCAAGAGGCGCCCGAAGCAACAACCGCTGCGCTCGAAAACTTCGTGAAGGAATTATAGGCCCGCCCATGCAGACCGTGACCCTCTATGCCGTGCCCCACTCTGTCTATGCTGGACGCGCGCGCAGCTATCTCATCAAGGCCGGCATTCCCTATCGTGAAAAGGCGCCGAATTCGGATCACTTCGCCGAGATCGTTTTGCCAAAGGCGGGCGGTCGAAACTCGATGCCGACCGTCGAGCTTGAGAACGGCGATGTGGTGCGTGACGGCGCTGCGATCATCGATCATTTCGAAGAGCAGAATGGCCAGGCATTTTCGCCCAAGACCCCGAAACAACGCTTTGTCAGTCGGTTGTTCGACGTCATCGGCGCAGAAGGCTTCAACCGGCCCTTCATGCACTATCGCTGGAACTTTGACGACGAGAACCTCGACTTCCTGACCTATCACTTCGAGATGATCGTCGGCAAAGGCGAGGGGCGCGCGGGCGTTCGTGATTTCCTGATGGGCGCAATGCGCAAGGCCACCGTGTCGTTTGGGGTGACGCCGGACACGATCCCGGTCATCGAGGCGGTTTACGCTGACCAGCTCGCAGCGCTCGAAACGCATTTTCTGGACTATGGCTACCTGCTCGGCGGGCGCCCCTGTATCGGTGACTTCGCCCTGATGGTGCCGTTCTTCGGCCATCTCGGGCGAGACCCCAAGGCGCTGTCCCTCCTGCAGCGCGACGCAAAGGCCGTGTTTCGCTTCAGCGAGCGCATGAACCGCCTGGCTGCCGATCTGGTCGAATATGAAAATCAGGACGAGGCTTATCTCGCGGGCGATGAGATCCCGGGCACACTGGTCGATGTGATGCGTGCAATTGCCGAGGATTTTGTGCCCGAAACGCTCGCGGCGGCCGACGCAATCAATGCCTGGCTGGACGAGAAGGGTGTCGAGGCTGGTTCCAAATGTCCCCGCAGCGCCGGAATGGCTGAATTCGAGGTGCGCGGCACAAAGATCAACGCCATTGCGCAGCCCTATCGCTTCTATCTCCTGAAGCGCGCCCAGGATGAATACGCCGCCATGGGCCCGGAAGATCGGCAGGCGATGGATGCAATCCTGGAGGCC
>JBCBGD010000449.1:0-1555 GCA_038527085.1 Pseudomonadota bacterium
ATCCTCGCCGATTTCAATGACTCAGCGCGCTGGGGCGGCCTGCGCGCCCCGCACAAGTCGGCCAGGTTTAGCGCCGGTGGCTGTTCCGTGGCGCAGGATGGTCTCTCCAGCGACGATTGTCGCGACATAGCCGCTCGCGCGCTGCATCAGACGGCGCCCTCCGGACGGCAGGTCATGCTGAATCGTCGGTGTGTGCAGCTCCAGCCTGTCATAATCGATAATGTTGAGGTCGGCGCGGTAGCCCGGCGCGAGGACGCCGCGGTCTGACAGCCCCACCCAGGCGGCGGTGTCGCGGGTCTGTTTGCGCACGACGTATTCGAGCGGCAAACGCTCGCCGCGGCTGCGGTCGCGGGTCCAATGGGTCAGCATCGTGGTCGG
Organism: Pseudomonadota bacterium; assembly: GCA_038527085.1. GTDB lineage: Bacteria > Pseudomonadota > Alphaproteobacteria > Caulobacterales > Hyphomonadaceae > UBA5336. The sequence goes on from JBCBGD010000449.1 coordinate 379, forward strand.
GAACGAGCCGTCGCAAATCATGCCGACATGGGCGCCTCCGTCTGAAAGACCGGGGAGGGCGGCCTCACTCATCAGCATCTCGCGGCAGGGGTCGAGCGTGCCCTGGGCATAATTCAGGAACGGCAGGTATAGCATGCCGCGGCCATCTTTCTCGAGCATCAGGTCGAGCGCAACTTCCTCGTTGGATTGGCCGCGAGCCTTCGCAATCGCCTCAACCGTGCGGTCAGCCGTCGGCTCATAGTCCGGCGGATCGCCTAAGGTAAACAGTTTGCCGAATTGGCGCAGCAGGGATTTTACGAAGGGGTTGTCGGCATCGGGCTCATCCATAAGCAGCCGCTTGCGAAATTCAGGGTCACGCAGGGCAGCGAGCCGTGCCTCAAAGGGCTGGTCCGCGATCGACTGGTAGACGGGATGGCCGGAGAACGGGTTGAGAGTGAGTTCCAGCCCGAGGAGAACGCCCACGGGCCGTGGCCCCACCTGCGCGCGCATGGGTAAGCCGTCAGAGACAGCCCCTTCGATTGCGCCAAGTAGTGCGCGCCAGCCTTCAGGGGCGCGATCGGACTGGGCCAGCGACACCGACAGCGGCCTCCCAGACACCTCAACGATACGCCTGAGCATGGCGGCTTCTTTTTCAGGATCGTTGAAATCAGAAACGAATTGAAGGACGCCGCCGCCCGCATCTGCGAGCCCCACGGCCACACCAGTGAGTTCGGCTTCCGACGCGGTGAGGGTTGGTGTCGGCTGGCCGTCCGAGGTTCGGTGATTGAGTGTGCGCGATGTGGAGAAACCCAGCGCACCGGCCTCAATCGCGGCCTTTGCGAGCGTTCGCATCTGCGTGATGTCATCTTCGCTTGCGTCTTCACGGTTTGCCCCCCGCTCGCCCATAACATAAACGCGCAGGGCCGCGTGGGGCAGTTGCGCGGCAAGGTCGATGTCGAAAGCGCGCTCCGACAGCGCATCGAGATAATCCGGGAAGCTCTCCCAATTCCACGGCAGGCCTTCCGACAGTACCGGGAATGGGATGTCCTCGACCCCTTCCATCAGCCGGATCAGCCGGTCGTGATCCTCTGGTTTGCAGGGCGCAAAGCCGACGCCACAATTGCCCATGACGGCGGTGGTGACACCGTGCAGGGAAGACGGGTCCAGCGCATCGCTCCAGGCCGCCTGGCCATCATAG
>JBCBGD010000450.1:0-1545 GCA_038527085.1 Pseudomonadota bacterium
GCTTTCACAGCCATGGCCTTTGCTGAAGCGCGGCTGACCCATATCGATGCCCAAGACTGGAGCGCGCCGTTTCTCGCCAGCTACCGCACGCGAATTGAGGCCGCCGTCGCTGCACATGACGGACCGCTCTATCTCATCCACTGTCTGCCAAAGCGAATCGACGCCTCGAACGGACAGACGCTGCTCAACGCTTACTCTCCAGCCATGGCGCTCGAGGACGAGGGCGCGCGCTACGGCCTCAGCGTTGACCCGGACCAGTGCGTTGACCTTCCGACGAGCTTCTCCACGGAGTTCACCACCTGGCGCATCTGCCCGCTGCAGCGGCGCTAACTCAGCGCTGCCTTCACGACCTCGCCAATCATCTGCGCTTCGGTCTTGCGCGGCGAGCCCGCCCGCCAGGCGATCCCGACGGACCTGCCTATCAGTGGCTCTGTGAAGGGTCGGAGCGCGAGGTCGGTGCCCGCGGTCACGCCAGCATCGGCGGCCAGGCGCGGCACAAGCGACACACCTAATCCGCCGGCGACCATGTGCACAAGCGTCTGAAGCGAAGTGGCGGACACTTCCTCGGAGCGCCCCCTTGCCGGCAAGGCGCACACACTGAGCGCATGGTCGCGCAGGCAATGTCCGTCTTCGAGCAAAAGAACGTTGGCATCGGTGAGGTCGTCTGGCGCGAGGCCATTCTTCTTCGCCAGCGGATGGCTTTGGGGCGCGATGAACAGGAACTCGTCGTCAGATAGCGGCTCTGCCTCAATGCCAGGCGCATCCCAGGGCAGGGCGATCAGGGCGGCGTCCAGTTCGCGCGCCCGCACGCCATCGAGAAGCCGGTCTGTGGTGTCCTCTCTCAGGAAGAGTTTCAGGTCAGGATAGTCCTCGCGCAGGCTCGGCAATATACGCGGCAGTACGTAAGGCGCGATGGTTGGGATGGCGCCGAGCCGGAAGCTGCTCGACAGGGGCTCGCCTGCCTCATGGGCTGCAGCCACGAGATCCTGCGTCTCAGCCAGGACATTTCGCGCTCGCCGCGCGACCTCTTCGCCGGCGGCCGTAAGTGACGCACCCCGCGCCTTCCGCTCGATCAGCTGGACCCCGAGCAACGTCTCCAATTCCTTGATGGCGGACGATAGGGTCGGCTGGGTCACATGGGTGGCGTCAGCGGCGCGCGAGAAGGAGCCTTCGCGTGCCACGGCATCTAAAAACTGGAGCTGTCTGAGTGTGGGCAAATGCATAGGAAAAATCTATGGCGCACCCGCAAAATATCAATTGGCCGATTGGGCCCGACGACACATATCGCGCTTCGTGGCCGGCATCCGCTGGCCTCGACGCTCGCACGAACAACCTCCAGGAGAACCACCCCATGCTCGGCATTGGCGACAAGCTTCCCGAATTCAACGTCACCGGCGTGAAGCCGAAATTCATGCAGCACGAAGAGAATGGTGAGAGCGCTTTCGAGCCAATCACGCAGGACAGCTTCGAAGGCAAGTGGAAGGTCATCTTCTTCTACCCGAAAGACTTCACCTTCGTGTGCCCGACTGAAATCGCTGAGTTCGC
>JBCBGD010000451.1:0-1516 GCA_038527085.1 Pseudomonadota bacterium
GCGAACACAGGGCCGATACCCATTTCGTCAGGATCACAGCCTGCCACATTGAAGCCCATGAAACGGCCCAGGGGCTCGATGTTCCGCTTGGCGGCTTCTCTGGCTTCCATGACCACGACGGCAGCCGCGCCATCGGACAGCTGCGAGGCATTGCCCGCGGTGACGTACTTGCCCTCTTTCACTTGCTGTCCACCGCGGAACACAGGCTGGAGACCGGCCAATGTTTCCTTGGTCGTGCCGGGACGATTGCACTCGTCGCGGTCGCAAACGACGTCCTGATAGCTCTCTTCACCGGTTTCCTTGTTGACCAGCTTCATGCGCGTTTCGAGCGGAGCGATCTCTTCCGCCATCTTGCCGCTTTCCTGGAAGGCGGCCGTGCGCTTCTGGCTCTCTGCGGAGTATTCGTCCTGGTTGTCGCGCGAGACATTGTAGCGGTCGGCCACGATTTCGGCCGTCTCGATCATGGTCATCCAGATCGCGGGCCATTCGGCCATCAGCTTGTCTTCGGTGTAGCGGTGCATGTTCATGTGGCCCGAGCGCGAAACCAGCGACAGGCTCTCCACGCCGCCGCCGATGGCGACCGAAGCGCCTTCATTGATCACAGTGTGCGCGGCATTGGCAATCGCCTGCAGGCCTGAGGAACAGAACCGGTTGATGGTTGCGCCGGCCGTGCTCGACGGGCAGCCCGCCCACAGCGCCGCATTGCGCGCCACATTGTGACCTGTTGCGCCCTCGGGCTGCGCGCTGCCGAGATAGACATCCTCGACCTCAGCGGCCTCGATGCCAGCGCGGGCAATCGCGTGCTTGATGGCGTGGCCCGCCATGGTGATACCATGGGTGTCGTTGAGGGAGCCGCGGCCGGCCTTGGCCAGGCCTGTACGGGCGGTGGAGACGATGACAGCTTCGCGCATGGGGTTTTCCTCCTGTGGGGCACTGACAGCCCATTGATTTCCCAGTCACACATACAGAACGCTGCGGTCGCTGGCCAGTGATGCCTTAGCGGCAAGTTCCGGTTCCGCTTCACGTTTTTTTGCGTTAACCACGATGCATCCAACCCGGCAAAGCGGAGGGCACTGCCATGTTCCAACTCTTCAAGTTCGCGCTCGACAAGGGCAAGGAGCTGTTCGACGGCAAGGACAATGACGACGACAAGGCCGTCGCCATCCGCAAGGAGGTCGAGGATCTCGGACTTGATGATGCCGTCGAAGACGATTTCCGCGTCATCGTCGAGGGCGAGAAGGTGAAGTTGGAAGGCAAGGCGCCTGACCAGGAGACCAAGGAAAAAATCATCCTGGCGGCCGGCAACGTCACGGGTATCGCCGAGGTCGAGGACAATCTCGAAGCCTCCGAGACCACCTTCTACACGGTCAAGAAAGGCGACACGCTGTCGAAAATCGCCAAGCGCTATCTCGGATCGGCGCGGCTTTACCCTGAAATCTTCGAAGCCAATCGCCCGATGCTCACCCATCCCGACAAGATCTATCCCGGAATGCGCAGGACCTGGCCGGGATAGATC
>JBCBGD010000452.1:0-1495 GCA_038527085.1 Pseudomonadota bacterium
GTCATAGGGTGCTTCCATCGGCAGGAAGTGCGACGAGCCCTTCTTGCGCTTGAGGATCAGCGACGGGACCTTCCGGACGATCTTCTCCACCACCTTGTCAGTCATCACCGAGCCCGTCTCGGCGCGCAGAATGGTGATGGGGATTTTCTTGCGGCGCACCTTGCCAAACGCGCCCCAGGGTCGGTTGCGCTGCGCCCCAAACGTGGCGGCCTCCCATTTCGGCTCGCACTGGAGTCGCCAGGTCTGGTCGTCATCATCTGTCGGATTGTTGTCGATGCGGTCCAGCCCATCGAGGAGATAGTCGTCGAGAAAAGGATCACGCCACGTCTTGAACGCGCCGCGCCCCGAGTAATTCTCCTTGGCCTTTTCGCGGCTGGAAAATTCAGCCCGGCGTTTGCGCGCCTGCCGGGCCATGGGCTGGGTGGTCCGAACGCTCCAGGCGAAGGGCGGAATGAGGTGCATCCAGCGATAAAAGGACGGAGCGAGGATCACTGGGTCCACCAGCACCAGCCCCTTTACGAGGTCCGGGCGCTTGCCCGCCACGAGAAGCGCGACCGTGCCGCCCATGGAATGTCCGCCGAGCACAATGCCGCCCGGCGCGTGCTTTTCGATCCAGGCAATCACATCGTCGCGATAGGTCTTCCAGCTTCTCAGGCTCGACGGCTTTGCGGGCAGGCTGGTGTGGCCGTGTCCACGCAGGTCAATCGCCGCCACACGGGCCCGCAAGCCCAGAGGCGCGAGGATCGACTGGTAGGTCACGGCATTAAAGCCCGTCGCGTGCAGCCAAAGCGCCGCGAACGGTTTCACCGGGTCGCCAAACTCAACCCCGGCAATCTCCCCGCCTTCGAATGGATGGCGAAAGCGTCTCATACGCTCGCGGCTCCGAACACCTTGCGCAGGAGCTCAGTCGTGCGCGCCACAGGCTCTTCGCGGATGCGCTTTTCTTCGGCCGCCACATAAAGGAACAGGCCGTCGAGGCCATAGTTCACCGCACTGGTGGTCAGGTCATCGCGCAGTGAGGCACTGAGCGCGCCAAGACCGTTGTTCTGGGCCACACCATCAAGCGCCGTGTAGGCGCCAGAGCTTTGCAGCGCGCTTTCGATGTGGGGCGTGAGGGCGTCGCGCAGGCCGCTCTCGGTCTTGCTGCGCAGGAAATCCGTCGCTGCCGTGTCACCGCCCTGAAGGATGCCGAGCGCGTCTTCCAGCGTGATCGACTGGACGGCGCTGATCACGAGCGACTTGGCCTGGGGCACGGCAGCTTCTGCACCCCGATTGAGCCGCAGCTGCAGGTCATCCAGCGGGGCAGACAGGCCCACCCGCTGCAGGCTGTTCTGGATATCACCGAGCCGGCCGGGCAGCGGGATGCGGATCTGCGGGTCACCGAAATAGCCGTCGACCTGGCCGAGATCAGCGGCAACTCGCTCTGTTCCGATGGTCAGCGCCTCACGCAGGCCTGCCTCGATTTCGTACTGTGAAAGCCCTGCCGCGCCCTGCC
>JBCBGD010000453.1:0-1489 GCA_038527085.1 Pseudomonadota bacterium
GGGAGCTCGACGCCGAGACGCCAAGGCCGATTGGCGCGAAGCATGGCAGTAGCGAGGAAGAAGAGGCAGATGCGCCGTCAGTCTCACCAGCCCTAGCAGTGGAGACGTCTGAGCCAGCCGTGGAGGTGGCGGAGCCACCCGTCGCTGATGCGCCAGAGCCGCCAAGCGTGGCCGCGCCGCTGGCAGCTGAGGACCCCGAAGCTGTCGTAGACGCGGCTCCCACGACGGAGCCTCTTGCAGGAGAGGTGGCGGACGAAACCTCTGAAGATGACGCTGCCGCCCAAATTGAACCAGAAGTGCCTGCTCCTGCGCTGGGCGCCATGCTGGAGGTCCGTGCGCCAAGGCCAGGCCTTACTGAAGAGAGCGACGTGGTCGACGCGCCCTCCATCGGCAAACGCACCGCGCGCCACTTGCGCCGCGCCGCCGTCACAACGATTGGCGACCTACTCTCTGCCGATCCTGAAACCCTGGCCGGGCGGATCACCCAGCGCCACATCACTGCAGGCACCATTCAGGACTGGCAGGACCAGACGCGCCTGAAAATGGGGCTGCCGTCCCTGCGTGTGCATGACGTGCAGATCCTTGTTGGTGCGGGCATCCGCTCCGTTGATGACTTGCGCGCCGCAAGCGCCGGCGAGTTGTTTTCGGCAGCGACGCAGTTCGCCAATACGCCAGCCGCTGAGCGAATCATCCACGACGCGGATAAGCCGACGCGCGATGAGGTCGATGGCTGGATTTCCAAGGCGAATGCGCAAACCGGTTAACACGCGGCGCCTTTATTTTAACCACGCTTAAAGACTCCGCACAGGATTATCTGCGTCAGCCCTTCGCGCACTGCGAATTCGTCTGCTAGGGAGTCGCTCTTGCCTGCCACCAACCAAGCCAAGCTGTTTGAAGACATGACCGCCACGCCCCAGACACCCGATGGTTACAGCGCCAAGGATATTGAAGTCCTTGAAGGGCTCGAACCGGTCCGCAAACGCCCTGGCATGTATATTGGCGGCACCGATGAGCGCGCCTATCACCACCTCTTCGCGGAGGTTCTCGACAACTCGATGGACGAGGCGGTGGCAGGCCATGCCGACTGGATCGAGGTAAAGCTGGACGCTGACGGATATCTCACCGTCATCGACAATGGGCGCGGCATCCCAGTCGACCCACACCCGAAATATCCGAACAAGTCCGCCCTCGAAGTCATCATGACCACGCTGCATGCGGGCGGAAAGTTCTCCAACAAGGCTTATGAGACCGCAGGAGGCCTCCACGGCGTCGGTATCTCCGTGGTCAATGCGCTCTCAGAGCGTGTCGAAGTCGAGGTCGCTCGCGACCGGAAACTCTATCGTCAGGCGTTTGAACGCGGTCTGCCCCAAGGCGGGCTGGAACTTGTTGGCGCGGCGCCTAACCGGCGCGGCACGGCCGTGCGCTTCAAACCAGACATCGAGATCTTCGGTCCGAAACTGCGCTTCAAGCCTGCCCGCCTGTTCCAGAT
>JBCBGD010000454.1:0-1480 GCA_038527085.1 Pseudomonadota bacterium
GCACAATCGCCGCCAACGCCTGGCCTGCGCGCGCAGGCAGCATCGTGTCTTCTGTCAGCGTGCCCGGCGTGATGATGCGAACAATGTCTCGGTTCACCACCGCCTTGGAGCCACGCTTCTTGGCTTCTGAGGGCGTCTCGGTCTGCTCGCACACTGCCACGCGCTGGCCGGCGCGGATCAGGCGGGCAAGGTAGGCGTCGGCGGCATGATAGGGCACGCCTGCCATGGGGATGGGTTCGCCATTGTGCTCGCCGCGCGCGGTCAGCGTGATGTCGAGAATGCCTGCGGCGACCTTCGCATCCTCGAAGAAGAGCTCATAAAAGTCGCCCATGCGAAAGAATAAGAGCGCATCTTGATGGCGCGCCTTGATGGACAAGTATTGCGCCATGAAGGGCGTTGGGCCCTTTGCGGGCTTGGTGTCGGGCGCTGGCGTGGCCGAGTCGGGCATGGGCGTCGGTGTACGGGTTTGCCGGCCAAACGAAAAGCACCTTGAGTGAGGCTCGGCCCCGCCGCGCGCCGTATGGACCAAACTTCGCCTTGGCAGGCCCACCGCCCCGCACTAGTGTCCGCGGCATCGTTTTCCCTTCAGACGTGCCGAAGGCGCCTTCTCCATGACATCCAAACGCCCCAGCTTCACAGACCAGGAAGCCCTTGATTTTCATGCCATTCCGCGCCCCGGCAAGCTGTCTGTCACGCCCACCAAGCCGATGGGCACCCAGCGCGACCTGTCTCTGGCCTACAGCCCCGGCGTGGCTGTGCCGGTCAAGGCGATCGCGGAAGACGAAGACAAGGCCTACGACTACACCGCAAAAGGCAACATGGTGGCGGTGATCTCCAACGGCACGGCGATTCTCGGCCTCGGCGACCTCGGCGCGATGGCCTCGAAGCCTGTGATGGAGGGCAAGTCTGTCCTCTTCAAGCGCTTTGCCGACGTGGACTCCATCGACATCGAAGTCGAGACAAAGGAAGTCGACGAATTCTGCATCACAGTGCGCAACATCGGCCACACCTTTGGCGGCATCAACCTGGAAGACATCGGATCGCCAGAATGCTTCATTATCGAGTCGCGCCTGCGCGAGGAACTCGACATTCCGGTGTTCCACGATGACCAGCATGGCACAGCCATTATTGCCGCGGCGGGCATCATCAATGCCTGCGCGGTGACGGGCCGTAAGATGGAAGACCTGAAAGTGGCGTTCTCCGGCGCCGGCGCAGCGGGCCTTTCCTGCGCAGGGCTCATTCGCCACCTGGGCGTGAAGGCCGAGAACATCCTGATGTGCGACAGCCGCGGGGTCATCTATGAGGGCCGCACGGAAAAGATGGACCAGTTCAAATCCGCCTTCGCCGTGAAGACCAAGAAGCGCACCCTCGAAGAGGCCATGGAAGGCGCGGACGTGTTCCTCGGCCTGTCGGTGAAGGGCGCGGTGACCAAGGAAATGGTCGCGTCCATGGCCGACAAGCCAATCATCTTTGCCATGGC
>JBCBGD010000455.1:0-1476 GCA_038527085.1 Pseudomonadota bacterium
CGACAGCGTCAAGACGAAACCGCGCTTGTCATCGGCGTCCACGGTCTCGCCCGCAAGGCGGCCTGGCATCTGGCGCGTCAGTTTCTGCGTGCAGGCAAAAAGGCCCACATAGGGCCCCCCAAAGTTCAGCGGATTGCCGATGGATTGGCCCTCGCCCACGGCGATGTCCGCGCCCATCTCGCCCGGTGGCGGCACCAGGCCGAGCGCCACCGCCTCGGTGAACACCGACACCATCAGCGCGCCTTTTCCATGGGCGGCGGCGGAGACATCAGACAGGTCCGACACGGTGCCGAACACGTTCGGCGACTGACCGATCAGGCAGGCCGTGTCATCGCTCAGCGCACCGATCAGCTCACTTTCGCCATCCACAGCGGGAGGCAGGATAACCACTTCAATGCCCTGGGCCTCGCAGAGCGTCTTGGTCGCGGCGGCATAGTGCGGATGCACCCCGCCGGAGAGAACAACACGGCGCCGCTTCGTCACGCGGCAGGCCATCAAGGCGGCCTCGGCGCAGGCGGTCGAGCCGTCATACATGGAGGCATTGGCCACATCCATGGCGGTCAGCTCGGCGACCTGAGTCTGGAATTCGAACAGGGTCTGCAGCGTACCTTGCGCGATTTCCGGCTGGTAAGGCGTGTAGGTGGTCAGGAATTCGCTGCGCTGAATGATGTGGTCCACGGTCGCGGGCACATGGTGCTTGTAGGCCCCGCAACCGACGAAAAACGGGCCTTCGCTGGCCGTGCGGTTCTTCACAGCGAGCGCGGAGAGGTGGCGCTCCACTGCCAGCTCGCCGTGATGGTCCGGCAGGCCGTCGATCTTGCCAGGCAGGCGCGCGGCCTCAGGCACATCCTCATAGAACGCATCCACGGAGGGCGCGCCAATGCGCGAGAGCATCGCCGCGCGGTCTTCTGGGGAAAGGGGAAGGTATCTCATGGCCTAGCCCTCCGCCGCGCAGTGGGCGTCATAGGCGGCCTTGTCCATCAGGCCCGCCAGCTCGCCTGCATCGGCGACCTTGATCTTGCAAAACCAACCGCCCGCCTCGGGCCCTTCATTCACCGTTTCGGGGGCCTCTTCCAGCGCGCTGTTCACCTCGACGATTTCGCCGCTGATCGGCGCGTAGACGTCGCTGGCGGCTTTCACGCTTTCGACCACGGCCATGTCAGCGCCCTGCTTGAAGGTCTTGCCGAGCTCAGGCAGCTCGACAAACACAACGTCGCCCAGCGCTTCGGCCGCGAAAGTGGTGATGCCCACAGTGGCCAGATCGCCATGCACAGTGACCCATTCATGGTCCTTGGTGAAGTAGGTCGGGTCTTGGGTCAGCTCGGTCATGGCTGGGTCTCCTCAGCGCTTGTATTTCGGTTCGACGAAGGGAAGTTTGGCAACGACGGCAGGCCGGGCTTTGCCGCGCACCATCAGCTCGATTTCGGTGCCGGGCGCGGCCAGGTCGGCGCGGATGTAGCCCATGGCGAGCGGGCC
>JBCBGD010000456.1:0-1475 GCA_038527085.1 Pseudomonadota bacterium
TGATCCATCCAAGCCAGCTAGAGCCCTGCAACAAGGTCTTCTCACCCGACCCCGAAGACGTCGCTCAGGCAGAGGCAGTCATCGAGGCCTTCGCGCAGCCGGAGAACGCCGGGAAGGGCGTGATCAAAGTGAACGGCAAGATGACAGAGCTGCTTCACCTCGAGGAAGCGCGCCGCCTGGTCGCGATCCAAAAGTCTATCGACGCATTTGCAGCGACAGTCTGAGTATTTGCAAAGTGAAGGAAGGATGTCAGACAGCGGTGATACAAGCGCCCCGAGGGGCTGGGGGGGCTGATGGGTCCGGGGTGCTTGTTAAGTACCGCCGTCTGACAAGTGTGAAGGTGGCTCGCCTAGAAGGCGTTTGCAAGACGGCAATGTGATGAATTAAGGCATTTTCGGATTAAAAGACCGACACATAATTACAACAGTCAACGAAGACCCGAACGGAGCGGCCCGATTTCCAAGACCAGTGTGACCCCCTTGCAGCCTGGAAATGCGCCTAAAATCAAGGTTGCGTTCCATCGGACGGAACTCTCCCCGATCCTGGATGTCTATGGCCGGCTCGTCCAGTCTGGCGCAGCGCGCGATTATGCGATTGGCATGCATAAAGACCGCGCGATCTTCGCAATTTTCCGCCGGGCAGCCGAATCACCCACCTACCGAATCGAAAAAGTGCCCGCTCTCGCGAATCGCCAGGGCGCGTTCGCGGTGTACGGCTCGGCAGGCCAGGTGCTGAAACGCGGGCATGATTTGAAATCTGTTTTACGCGTTTTCGACAGCAGGAAGTTCGACGTGATTTCGAGCTGACGCTGGCGGCGCTTCATTCTACGGGCCCGATGCCCTATATCGGCACCTACATCAGACTGCTCCGGGCCTTGACCCCGGTTGGAGACGACAATGACCACTACCGGACCCGCTCCCGCATGGGATGGCGTGCGCAATTCCCTTGGCTTTGCCAAACCCCCTTCTGAAACCCGCGTGGTGGCCGCCATGTCCGGCGGCGTGGACAGCTCTGTCGTGGCCGCGCTGCTGAAGGACCAGGGCTACGATGTGGTCGGCATCACGCTTCAGCTTTACGACCATGGCGAGATGATCCGCCGCAAAGGCGCATGTTGTGCGGGCCAGGACATCCATGATGCGCGCAATGTGGCCGACCAGATCGGCATCCCGCACTACGTGCTGGATTACGAGTCCCGGTTCAAGGAACAGGTGATGGACGATTTCGCCGACACCTATCTGGCTGGCTCGACGCCCATCCCGTGCATCCGCTGTAATCAGACCGTGAAGTTTGCAGACCTGCTGGCCACGGCGAAGGATCTCGGCGCCGACTGCCTGGCCACGGGGCACTACATCCGCCGCGAGGTGGGCGAGACCGGCCCTGAGCTGCACCGCGCACACGATGACAGCCGCGACCAGTCCTATTTCCTGTTCGCCACAACGCGCGAGCAGCTGGACTATCTGCGCTTCCCGCTCGGC
>JBCBGD010000457.1:0-1468 GCA_038527085.1 Pseudomonadota bacterium
GCCTGGTTGAGAATGCCGTACGCGACCGGTTTGACCACTGGCTGGCGGCCAGCCCGAAGGAGAGCAACAACCTGCTCGAATGGGCGATGGACCGCGCCGATGAACGCGCCCGCCGCCGCAAACAGAAAGAGATCCAGCGCAAGACTGCGACCAAGAAGTTGCGTCTGCCGGGGAAGCTCGCCGACTGTGCCAATCGCGGGCCCGAGGACACCGAACTGTTCCTGGTGGAGGGCGACTCGGCCGGTGGCAGCGCCAAGCAGGCGCGTGATCGCAAGACCCAGGCAATCCTGCCCCTGCGCGGCAAGATCCTGAATGTGGCATCGGCCAGCGATGACAAGCTGATGAAGAATGCTGAGCTTGGCGACCTGTCCCTGGCCCTTGGCTCACCCTTAGGGCGCAAGTTCAGCCTCGATGACCTTCGCTATGAGAAGATCATCATCATGACCGATGCTGACGTGGACGGCGCACACATCGCCGCGCTGCTGATCACCTTCTTCTACAAGATGACGCCGGGCCTGATCGAAGGCGGGCGCCTCTATCTAGCCATGCCGCCGCTCTACCGCCTCTACAACAAGAAGGGCAAATCCGTTTACGCGATGGATGACGAGCAGAAGGCTGCCCTTCTGGAGAGCGAATTCAAGGCCGGCGAAAAGGTCGAGATCGGCCGCTTTAAGGGCCTCGGCGAGATGAATCCAGGGCAGCTGAAAGAAACCACCATGGACCCGACGACGCGCACACTGGCGCGCGTGACGCTCCCCGATTCCATGGATGAATTGATCGAGGAACGCCCCGCTGACCTGATCGAGACGCTGATGGGCCGGAAGGCCGAGTTGCGCTACCAGTTCATTCAGGAAAACGCCAAGTTTGCAGAAGACCTCGATATCTAGCTTCGCCTAAATCCGAGTTTTTCCAGCCCCTTAGCGTCGTTTTTCGCGCCTGCAGCGCACTTTTTGCTTTGTGAAAGAGTGGCCAGGCTCCACGCTTTTCCCTCATTGAGGGAGGAGTACGCACATGAAAACATATGCTGCACTAAGCCTGCTATTGACAGCGGCAACACTTACGACCGCGCCGGACGCCGACGCCCAGGAAGCCTACATCGGGGAAATTCGCCAGTTTCCGTACCAATTTTGCCCGCGCGGATGGACAGAAGCTGAAGGACAATTGCTCCCGATAAACTCGAACCAAGCCCTCTTCAGCTTGCTCGGCACTGAATATGGCGGCGATGGACGCACGGTCTTCGCACTGCCGGACTTGCGCACGCCTGAGCCGCCGCCTCCTCCGCCGCCGCCGACTGTCGATCCCCAGCCATCCCAGGTCGAGGTGTATCAGCACTGCGGATACGAAGGGTGGATGGTCGCCCTAAAACCCGGCGACTACAACCTTGAAGACTTGCCGGAGGGCTTCGTCGACGATGACGCCTCTGCGGTGCGGATCCCGGAAGGCTGGGAAGTCACCATCTATCCGGCGC
>JBCBGD010000458.1:0-1464 GCA_038527085.1 Pseudomonadota bacterium
CGGCCCTGTCTACCGCGCAGATGCAGACGAAGATCTGCGCTCGGGACTTCTTGTTCTTGATCGTCACTGCAATGGTATGGGGTTCCTGCACGGCGGCATGGCGGCGGCGTTCTCAGACAGCGCACTGGCTTGGGCGGTATGGTGGCACACCCGGCGCAGGTCGGTCACATTGAAACTGACAATGACTTATCTCGACATCGTCAAGGCGGGCACATGGCTGGAGGCCCGACCAGAGGTCGATGCGGTCAAGGACGACTGCGTCCACGTCCATGCCGACCTGTGGGCCAACGGAGCTGTGAAATCGGCCCGCGCAGACGCGGTTTTCCGCCTCCTGAGACGGCCGGCTCCCTGATCCCCGCGACAAGTGTGCGCTGCAACCGCGAAAAGGGGTTGTACAAGCAGGTCGGTTTTGCGTATCTGAAGTCCGGAGCGTGGCGCAGTCTGGTAGCGCATCTGGTTTGGGACCAGAGGGTCGTAGGTTCGAATCCTATCGCTCCGACCATGATTTTCTCAGGCCGTTTGGAGTTATTCTTGGACGCGCGCATTTTCAAACCTGCCCGCTCACAGATGCAAGCAGGGCGCGGCAAGACCAAACAATGGGTGCTGGAGTTCATCAAGGAGGGGCGCCGCTCCACCGATCCGCTCATGGGATGGACGAGCATCGACGACACGGCCGGACAGGTGCGCGTAGAGTTCGACACGCGCGAGGCGGCCATTGCTTTTGCCAAGCGTGAAGGCCTCACCTTCCGCGTGGAAGAGCCCCGCGAAGCAAAGCGGCTCGTGAAATCCTATGCCGAGAATTTCAGCGCTGACCGCAAGCGCCCCTGGACTCACTGAGCCTCCTCGGCCCCTTAGCTCAACTGGATAGAGCACCGGACTTCTAATCCGACGGTTGCAGGTTCGAGTCCTGCAGGGGTCGCCATTGGGGTTCCCGGCGCCATTTGGCGGAAACTTTCGGAGGTTTTGCGAAAGTTGGATGGTTAACCGATCGTCTTTCGCGGTTTCGGAAATTTCTGCCCGGTTTCACCGCCCATCAATGTCTCTCCTGTAGAGACCCCTATGTGCCCGCCAGAGGCGCAGACAAAAAATGGGCAAGTCCCAGGTAGATGGAGTTTCAATATGAACGTGAAGAAGGCCCTTCTCGCGGGTGCCGCACTCGTGGCTATGGTCGGCGCGCCAGCGCAGGCTTCAATCGTCGACAACCCTCACTTCCGCGTGCTGGGTCTGGTCATTGTGTGGAGCGGTGACGCTTCCGGTAACCCTGTTGCCAACGACTTCGTGATCGGCACGGGCGCTGGCGGCACTGACCTGATCGGCAGCAACGGCCAGACCGTTGTCACAGGTACGCTGACCCAGACCGCGACCAGCATCGCTGGCGCCAATTCCTTTAACGTGACCGACGCACCAGGCGTTACCGATAATGGCGACGGCACCTTCAGCGACGGCGTGCTCGACGCGTCTGCC
>JBCBGD010000459.1:0-1461 GCA_038527085.1 Pseudomonadota bacterium
ATGTCCTCGAGCAGAAGGCAGGCGAACTTCTGGACCGCATCATCCGGCAACAGGGCGCGCCCCTCCCCCTCAAGGCCAAGCAGGAGCGGGGTTGAATCATTGTCCCAGTGGCCATCAGGGAACTTCACGATGGGGATGACTGGCACTTTCACATTGGGGAAGACATCGCCGCGCTGCTCAGCGGTCATTCCTGTCCAGGTGTGCACCAAGCGCTTGTAGCGAAAAGCCGCGCGCACCTTCATCGAATAGGGCGAGCCGAGGCCGCCATAGATCTCGTAATGGCTCATGCCTTCTCTCCCTTCAGCCAAAGCGGACGTGTCACGATCAGATCCTGGCACAGCAGGCCCGCCTCACGGTGCCGGCTCATGGATTTGTAGTCAGGGTGATTCAACGTGGCGATGAAGGCCTGGCGCGTCGGGAATGTGTTGACCAACACGCCGTCCCAATCACCCCCGCCGATAAAATAGCGCTCGGTCGTGGCCAGCAGTGTTGTCTCCCCGCCCACTTCAGCTGCCGCCACCGTAAACGCCTCGGAATAGCGGATATAGGCCGTGCGCCCGTCCACCTCCTCGCCATACTCGGGATCTTCAGGCTGGTAGGCCGCCTTCACACGGAATTTGAGCAGGTTGACCTGGCTGACAGGCCCCTCATGAGGATCATCGCGGAACGCGCGAAACTGGTCCGCCGTGGGTTGAAATGCAGGCATGCTGGCTCCTCCCAGATTTTCTGTCTGGGAAGCTGCCATGGGCTTTGATTTTGTGAAACCCGTTCCGTTGGGGCTTCCTTGGGGGCTCAGGCCTCGCCGCGCATGCGCAGCGCATCTTCCTCACGGATGAGGAGCGGGCACTGGCTGAAGCCACCCACATCGTCTTCGGCATAGCTGTAGAGCGAGACAATGACCTGGCGCCCATCGAAGTGACGGCAGACCAGCATGTCATACTCTGCCGGGTTGTTGCCCAGCGCCGACACGGGATCGCCCTGCATCACTTTCGATTGCCAGACCGCCACCTGATCACCCGTGAAGAGGATGTAGAACTCGCCAGCGACAACGCCGACGAACAGCAGCGAGAAGAGGAATTTGAGCATGAAGGAGGCGCCCCGCAGCACGATCGATTGGTGAACAGAGATACACCACACGTCTTAAAATCACGCAGGGGCGGGCGCGCAGACTTAAAGGTCTGCAGCAAGAAAGCCTTAAAGATTCAGCCGCCTTGGCCGCGAGCGTAGGGTCAGTCGCCCTTCAGGTGCCGGTCCAGAAACGCCATACGCGTGCGCATCAAATGCGTGCGCAAGGCTTCGCCGCGAATGCCGTGGCGCTGGCCGGGATAGGTCATCAGGTCGAAGGTTTCGCCCTTCTCCTGCAGCGCCGCCATCAGGCGCGTGGTGTTGTCGAAGGTGACATTGTCATCGGCCATGCCGTGGATGAGCAGGAGCTCGGGCATCTGCCCTTCGAACCGGTCG
>JBCBGD010000460.1:0-1460 GCA_038527085.1 Pseudomonadota bacterium
CCCGCTGGCTGGTCTCGAACGATGGCCTGGACCGGTTCATCGAACGGATTTCGCCCGCTGCGCCCATTCTCGCCCAGGCTGCCCGCGCGGCCTGATCAAGATTCGGGTGGCGCGGCGCGCTGGCGTTGGCACAGTGGGCTCGAGACAAGGAGCACCGCCATGCCCACCCAAGCCGAAAAAGCCGCCCTGTTTGCCAGCCTGCACGTGCGAGGCGACCCCGTCATCCTCGTAAACATTTGGGATGCGGGCTCTGCCCAAACCGTGGCTGAAGCAGGCGCCAAGGCGCTCGCCACCGGGAGTCACCCCATCGCCGACTCGATCGGACATGAAGACGGCGAGGGTGCGCCGCTCGCTGATATGCTCTGGGTGTTGGAGCGGATCACGAAAGCGACCGACTTGCCTGTCAGCCACGATACCGAGCGCGGCTATGGCGAAACGCCTGATGCTGTGGCCGAGACGTGCCGGCGGGTGATCGGCGCGGGCGCCATCGGCGTGAACATCGAAGACAGTCTCTCTGGCGCAGTCTTGCGCGACGCAGATGAACAGCTCGCTCGTCTTGCCAAGGCTCGGTTGGCCCTGGATGAGGCGTGCGCTGGCGCGTGGCTGAATGCGCGATGCGACGTGTTCAACGCCATGAAGGACGCATCGCTGGACGACCAGCTTGGCGAGTTGAAGCTGCGCGCGGAAGCGTACGAGGCCGCCGGCGCTGACAGCCTTTTCATGCCGTTCGTGCGCGATCTCGAGACCATCCAGAAAGTCTGCGCGTCCGTGCCATTGCCTGTGAACGTGATGCGGCCGGTGGACGGCGCGCCAATCGCTGATTATGCCGCGGCGGGGGTGGCGCGCGTTAGCCATGGTGGGGCGCCGCGCAGCGCTGTGATGGCGGCGCTCAATGCCATCGCGTCTGACCTCTATGCATCTTGAGGTGAGAAACTACGGCATCTCGCTTGCCGCGCGGCGGAATCGGGCTTAATTTCGGCCTCGCAAGTCGGGAGAGTGCGGGCCCCACCCGCCGCCGAAGGCGCAACCGCCCCGGAAACGCTCAGGCAAACGGACCGTCTTGCAGGTAAACGCTGGAAAGCGGCGGGCTGGCAAAAGACCAGCGGGCCGCGCCGAAGGAGCAAGTTGGCATACCGCGAGAGGGCGGGCCGGCGGAATCTCTCAGGCACCAAGACAGCGGGGGCAAGTGAAACGGCGAGCCGATTGGCGCGTCAAAACTTGCTCTGGATGGTGCCATGGCCGAGGCCTCGACCGATACGCTGAAGCGGACCCCGCTCTACGACCTGCACCTTGAGCATGGCGCGAAAATGGTGCCGTTCGCGGGCTATGAGATGCCTGTTCAGTACAGCGAAGGCGTGAAGGCAGAGCACCTGTGGACCCGCGCGCACTGCAGCCTGTTTGACGTCTCTCACATGGGGCCGTGCTTTCTGTCGCTCACCGACACGGCGCTGTCGGGCGAT
>JBCBGD010000461.1:0-1450 GCA_038527085.1 Pseudomonadota bacterium
CTTCGGGGCGTTCGTCGATCAGGAGGACGATGAGGTAACAGTCTGGATGGTTCTCTTCGATAGACTGCGCGATGTTTTGAAGAAGGACGGTCTTACCGGTTCGTGGAGGCGCAACAATCAGGGCGCGCTGGCCCTTGCCGATCGGTGCGACGATATCGATGACGCGGCCTGAGCGATCCTTCTTGGTCGGGTCCTGGCTCTCCATGACCAGGCGCTCTTCAGGGTAAAGCGGCGTCAGATTGTCGAAGTGAACCTTCTGGCGCGCCTTCTCAGGCTCTTCGAAATTGATCGCACCAACGGCGCCGAGCGCAAAGTAGCGCTCATTCTCACGCGGTTCCTTGATCGGACCCTCGACCGTATCGCCTGTGCGAAGGCCGGCCTTCTTGAGCACTTGTGGACTGACATAAATATCGTCTGGCCCTGGTAGATAATTCGACTCTGGGGAACGAAGGAAGCCGAAACCGTCCGACAACACTTCCAGGACGCCATCACCGATGATCTCGACCTCGCGATCCGCCAGCTCTTTCAGGATTGCGAACAGCATATCCTGTGTGCGCAATGACGACGCGTTTTCGACTTCGAGCTCCTCGGCATAGGTAAGGAGTTCCTTGGGGCTCTTGGCCTTAAGGTCGCGCAGCGTCACGCGTGTGACGTTATCAAAAGTCGTATCAGGCATATGTCCTGTTGTGTGAAAGTGTGCCGAAACTCGAATGGTTCGGTCGCTTGGATAGACGTACTCCGTCCCCAGTATTGGCGTTATTGACCGACACGCATCGGGCACGTCAAGCAAAGATTTTCTGACAGAGGTGTTTTCTACCAGATTTTCATGAAAATGGCTTGGCGACCGCAAGCAACACAACGCCAATCATGAGGATGAACGGCACCTCATTCAGCAAGCGCAGGGTCTTCGGCGACAGCGGCGCGTCACCCGCATCCACCTTCTTACCCATGGCAATCAGATAGCCGTGCATTCCGCTGAGTGCGACGACCAGGGCGAGCTTGAGGTGGAACCATCCCTGGGAGAGCAGGCCAGGGTTCAGCCAAATCATGGTCAGGCCCATGACCCAGACGATGACAAGCGCTGGTGTCAGGATGATGCGCCTCAGCCGGGCAGCTGCGTCCGACATGGTGCTTGCGAGCTCTCCACCCGGCGCACCAGCGAGCTGGTGAATTTTATAGCGCGGATAGATCAACAAACCCGCCATCCAGGCGACAACGAAAATGATATGAACCGCCTGGATCCAGAGATAGGCGTTCGTAAAGAGGAAGTCTCTCATGCCGCCTCCGACTCCGCAGCCTCCACTTCAGGCGGCGCCTTGATGTCTTCACGCCCCTCAAACGGACAATTGTTGAAACCAGACGGGCAAATTCGACCACCTGAACAGGAGCGGAGGTCGAGATCACCGTCCAGGGAAGCCTGGACTTCATCGGCGAGGGACTTCACGAAAAG
>JBCBGD010000462.1:0-1444 GCA_038527085.1 Pseudomonadota bacterium
TAGCGGGCGGCGTATCAGATGCTCAGAGCTCATGCTGGTCTCTTAGGGCTCAAGGGGGTTTCATGGCCAATTCAACACCCGCCGCGCCGAGTGCGGTGACACAATGGATCGAGGCGAATGCGCCCGGCTGGGCGTCTGACGCCTGGAGCTACTTGCTTGGCATCTGGAATGAGGGTGCGCTCGGCCTGACCTATGGCGAGATCATCATGGCCGTGGGGATCGTCCTGCTGGCCCTTTTGATCCGCGGTATCTTTGCCCGCACCGTCGTGCGCGGCATCACCCGCGCCGCGGCCGGCACCAAGACCAATTTCGATGACGCCCTGGTCAAGGCGATCGCCACGCCGCTGAAGATCGTGCCGGTCATCATCGGCTTCTATTTCGCCCTGCAGGTGATCGACATCGGCCCGGATTCTGAGGAGATCGCCAACAAGGTGGTCCAGTCCTTCGTCGCGCTGGCCGTGTTCTGGACCCTGTCGCGCGCCGTGAACGCCTTCGAGTTCGTGTTCACGGGCCTGCGCGACACGCTCTCGCCCGCCATTGTCGACTGGATGCTGAAGGCGCTTCAGATCATCCTGGTCATCATGGGCTTTGCCGCCGTGGCAGAGATCTGGGGCATCGCCATCGCGCCGATCATTGCCGGTCTCGGCATCTTCGGCATCGCCGTGGGCCTTGGCGCGCAGGACCTGTTCAAGAACTTGATTTCGGGCATCCTCATTCTAACCGAAAAGCGCTTCGTGCCAGGCGAATGGATCGCCGCCGACGGCGTCGCAGAAGGCACGGTGGAGAAGATCAACTTCCGCTCGACCCTGATCCGCCGCTTCGACAAGTCGCCGGTCTACGTGCCCAACAGCCTGCTGTCTGACGGGCCGGTCATCAACTTCTCACGCATGACCCACAGGCGCATCAAATGGGTCGTCGGCGTGGAATACCGCACCACAGTGGACCAGCTGAAATACATCCGCGACGAGATCGAAGCCTTCCTGTGGACGGACGATCGCTTCGCCAAGCCGCCGGAAGCGGCCATGTTCGTGCGCATCGACAGCTTCAATGCCAGCTCGATCGACTTCCTGATCTACTGCTTCACCCACACGAAAAACTGGGGCGAGTGGCTGGAGATCAAGGAAGCGTTCGCGGTCGCCATCATGGACATCATCGAGAAGGCCGGCACCGGCTTCGCCTTTCCCTCGCGCACAATCTACATGCAGCAGCAGGACCCGCCGGAAATCATGGCGCCGCCCGCGCGCAGCGAAGCCGCCATCCGCACCGCCTCGGAAATGGCAGAGCTCAAGCGCACGAAAGGCATGGGCGAGGCCGACGACGAGGGCTAGCGCCGCTCCAGGTCGGGCCTAGTCGTCTGAGTAGAAGTCCGCGCTTTTCGGCGCACGGGTAGGCTGGGCCTCGATCCGCTGGCCGCCGCCGCTGGACGATCCGCTCGACCTGCGGG
>JBCBGD010000463.1:0-1436 GCA_038527085.1 Pseudomonadota bacterium
TCAGCGCAGAACAAGCCCGGCGCGCCATCACGCCGTTCGACAGTGACGCAGCGGTCTGGCGCCTGCGCACGCCTGCCTCCATCCGCACCCCCTTCGGCAAGTTCGCACCTGATTTCGGCGATGACATGCAGGTGCTGCGCGCTGACAGTCTGGTGTCGATCGTCTCGGTGCCTGGCGGCGACCTCGTCGCCCAGATCCCAGGGCGCGATATTTACATTCTGTCAGACCCCGACCTGATAAACACCTCGGGCCTGGCTGAAGCCGGCAACGCCCAGATGGCCCTCGCGCTTGTGATGTTTCTGCGCGAACTGGTCTGGTTGGAAGATGCCCCAGTGATATTTGACGCAACATTGCATGGCTTCGAGCGCTCCGAGAACCTCCTCCAGCTTGTGTTCGATATCCCCTTCATCGGCGCGACGGTTGTGGCGCTGGCGGCGTTCCTGATGATTGGCTGGGCGGGACTGGTGCGCTTTGGGGCCCCGCTGCGTGAGGAGCGCGCCTTCGCGCTTGGCAAGCAGGCGCTGACGGACAACACTGCCGCGCTTGTCTCGATGGGGCGGCGCGAAACCCGAATGGCACCCGGCTACCTCTCGCTCATACGCCGGGCCACAGCCAAGGCCATCGGCGCACCAAAAACGCTGTCTGAGTCCGATCTCACAGAGCTTTTCGACCGGCTCGGAGACGCCCCTGGAGCAGAGCTGGACACACGCTTTTCAACGATCGAGGCGGGGATGAAGACGCCTTCGGCCTCGCGTCAGGATCTGATGGACAAGGCCCGCCAACTCTGGCGCTGGCAAAAGGAGATTACCCATGGACATTAGCCAGATTGCAGGGATTGCGGACCGAATCCGAAGCGAGGTCAGCAAGGCGATCGTCGGCCAGTCCGAGACGATTGACCTGATGCTGGTGTCCCTGTTTTCCTCGGGCCACATTCTCCTGGAAGGCCCGCCCGGAACCGCCAAGACACTTCTGGCGCAGAGCTTTTCAGCGGCGATTTCCATGCAGTTCGGCCGGATCCAGTTCACGCCGGATCTGATGCCTGGCGACGTGCTGGGCACCAACCTGTTCAACTTCCAGACAAACGAGTTCTCGCTCACCAAGGGCCCGATCTTCACCGACATCCTCCTGGCAGACGAAATCAACCGGACCCCGCCAAAGACACAGGCCGCGCTTCTCGAAGCCATGCAGGAGCGCAAGGTCACCATTGATGGTGAAAGCTACCCGCTGAACGAGCGCTTTATGGTGATCGCGACCCAGAACCCGCTTGAACAGCAAGGCACCTATCCGCTTCCCGAAGCCCAGCTTGACCGCTTCCTGTTCAAGCATGTGCTGGCCTATCCTTCGCGCCAGGAGGAGATTGATATCGTTGGCGGGCATGGCCGCAGGACCGGCATGGTCACAGCGGCGCGTATGGGCGTTGAAGCCGCGGTGCAGGC
>JBCBGD010000464.1:0-1405 GCA_038527085.1 Pseudomonadota bacterium
TAACCGCGACGGCCAGGTCCTTGCCCATGTTCGATGTCCCCCCGGAAATCATTGTCTTTTTTTGTGGTTATTTCAATGGGGCACCACCCTCAGCCCCCGAGCCGCCAACTGCGCACCTTGGTCAGGAACGCCGTCTCGATCCGCTCGCTCTCAAAGCCTGCCGCTTCCATCGCCGGAGCGAAATCCCAGCCGAGGTATTGTTTGTAATAGGGCTCGTGGAAGCCTTCGGGGAAGTATTCCAGGAACGGGTCGAGCCCGTCTGTGTCGCCAAACTGCAAGCTGTCGGCGACGACAAAGAGCCCGCCGGGCTTCAGCACGCGTGCAGCTTCCTGGATGGCGGCCTCGCGGATCTTCACGGGCAGTTCGTGGAACAGGTAGACCGAGACGATGATGTCGAGGCTGTCATCCTCCAGCGGCAGGCTTTCCGCAGCCCCCTCCATCACGTCCACCTGCGGCCAGGGGGCGAGCAGGTCGCGTGCCTTAGCGGCATAATTCGGCGATAGGTCAATCGCGCTGGCCTGCAGCTTTGGGAAAGTCCGCAGGATCTGCCGCGTGAACCGGCCCGTACCGCAGGCAAGATCTAGAAGGCGTACCTCGCGCTGGTCCTTGCCTTTCAGTTCACGTGCAATTTCAGCAAGTGCCGCGCGGCGCATGGCATCGGCCGCGCCGGTGAACAGGGCCTCGACCTGGTGGTCGTAGATCTCTGCACTGTCATCGCTCAGCCAGCCATCGGTCTGGTAGTGGAAATTCTGGCGGTAATAGGCGGGGAAACGCTCGGTGTCCGCGCCGGGGCCATCCTCTCGCACTTCGGTGCCGTTGCGGTTCAGCCGGCGCCGGTCCACCTCGCGCACATCGCGCAGGAAGTCTCGCGAGCGGCGCAGGGCCTGGCCCAGATCGCGCAGGCGGACATCATTCGGCGCAGGGTAAAGCCCGGCCTCGATGTTCGCACGGTCCTTCGCCCAGAGCTTGAAGAAGGCCTTGCGCAGGGCCGCAGGATCAGGCTTGCCCGATTGCGGGATAAACGGCGCCTCGCCTGGGCGGTTGAACCCGGCAGACTGGCGGCGCGCGGCGGCGTATTGAGCGCCGTAGAACGCGGCGCGCAGGCTTTGGGCGGCGGCATAGCGCGCCCGTCCGATTTGTGTGGTGGCGGTGTCGAGTATTCCCATGAGGCTAAAATGGGGCGCAGGTCCGCGTGTGTCGAGGGCGAAGTCACTCGCCTTTTGACGCCCAAACCAGCCGTTCGGCATTGCCGTCGCCGCCGAGAATGGGACTGTCGGCCCAGGCATGGAGCGCGCAGCCTTGCGCCGTAAGCCAGTCTGCGAAGCGCTCTTCGGCCCCGTTGACGGCCTGTGCGTCGCGGACGATGCCGCCCCGCCCGACATGGGCCTTGCCGACTTGGAACTGT
>JBCBGD010000465.1:0-1401 GCA_038527085.1 Pseudomonadota bacterium
CCTCCCAGACCAAGGACAAGCTGGTCTGGGAGGAGAATTTCGGGTCGGGCACTTTCACGCTGAGCACGCAGGTCAGGCCCTCGCGCGCGTCATCGCCGGTGATGTCGACCTTTTCCTTCTTCGCGATGCCGGTCTCATTGGCATATTTGTTGATGATACGGGTCAGCGCGCCGCGAAAGCCCGCCAGGTGCGTGCCGCCATCGCGCTGGGGGATGTTGTTGGTGAAGCACAGCACCTGCTCGTGGTAGCTGTCATTCCACTCCAGCGCGGCCTCGACGGTGATGCCGTCCTTCTCGCCGATGACGTAGATGACGTCCGGAATCAGGGCGGTTTTCTGGCGGTCAAGGTGTTCCACGAAGGCCTTGGTGCCGCCTTCATATTCCAGGATAACCTCTTCCGGCTCGGGCCCGCGCTTGTCTGTGAAGACGATGCGCACGCCTGAGTTCAGGAAGGCCAGCTCGCGCAGGCGATGCTCCAGGGTCTTGGCGTTGTACTCCGTCATGGTGAAGGTCTCATCCGACGCCAGGAAGCGCACGGCGGTGCCTGTGTAAGGCGTGCCGTCGTCCTTCATCGGGCTGTCGCCGACAACCTCAAGGGGCTTTTCGGTGAAGCCGCCATTGATGAAGCGGACCTTGTGCTCCTTGCCGTCGCGATGGATCGTCAGGTCCAGCCAGTGCGACAGGGCGTTGACCACGGATACGCCCACACCGTGCAGACCGCCAGAGACCTTGTAGGAGTTCTGATCGAACTTCCCGCCTGCGTGCAGCTCGGTCATGATGACTTCGGCGGCTGAGCGGTTTTCCGTCGGGTGCATGCCCACGGGGATGCCGCGGCCATTGTCTGTGATTTCCGCGCTGCCATCTGGCAGCAGCGTGACGGTCACCTCATCGGCATGGCCCGCCAGCGCCTCGTCAATGGCGTTGTCGACCACCTCGTAGATCATGTGGTGCAGGCCGGAGCCGTCATCGGTGTCGCCGATATACATGCCCGGGCGCTTGCGCACCGCTTCCAGACCCTTGAGAACCTTGATGGAATTGGCGCCGTATTCGGACCCCTGCTCGGGGGTCTCTTCGATGGGTTCGGCCATACGGTTTCGCTCTGCTTGTTGCGATTCGAAATTCCCAATGTTTATAGGCGGTTTGGCCCCAAAAGGGAAATGAATGGGGCGGTAAAACAACAGTCCGTACGGGGAGGGTGTGCATCTCGGCAACACCCTGTTTTTGTGGGCGCAAATGACCGCACAAAAAATGGCCCCGGGAGGCGGCAGGCGGGTCTGCTCCGGGGCCGTTTCAGGTCAGATCAGAAATTGACGGCCAGATCGCAATCTGCGGCAAGTTGCCGGCATTTGGAGATAGCGGTGTAGGCGTCTTCGCTGATCCGTGTCACCAGATTGCTTTCGGC
>JBCBGD010000466.1:0-1397 GCA_038527085.1 Pseudomonadota bacterium
CCTTCGCACGTCCCTGGTCATCGGCGCGATCGTGTCCCTGCTCGGCAATGTCATCTTTGCCTGGCTGGTTCTCCAGAGCCCCGAGTCGCTCCTCCCGCTCTTCATCGCCGTCACGGCTGACAACATTGCCGGGGGCTATGCGGGCACGATCTTCATCGCCTTCATGTCGACGCTGGTGAACAAAGCGTTCGCAGGAACCCAATATGCGATTTTCAGCTCGGTCTGGTCCCTCGGTCCTAAGCTGATTGCCGGCACGTCTGGTGTCTTGGTCCTGCTCTTCAGCGGACCCCTGCAGGCCGGATTTGGCGAGTTTGTCAGCCTGCAATCCTGGGGCGGGGTCACGGCAGCGCTTGCGACCACAGCCACACTGGAAGGCTACTCAAACTTCTTCCTCGCCGCAGCCGCGCTCGGCCTGCCGGCGATCATCCTGTCCTTCTTCGCGGGCATGATGTCGCCCGACAGGCAGGTGGCGCGGACCAATCCCGCTGAAATCGGGCAGGCAGCGCGCTAAGCCGTCTCGGCGGCCGCGCTGATGCCATCCACGTCATACGCCGCGATCGTCGCGAGGGTGACGATGTCCGACACGGTCGCGCCGAGGCTCGCAATCTGCACCGATTTTTCGAGACCCAGCAACATTGGTCCGATCACAGTCGCTCCGCCCATGGCGTTCATCAACTTGGTCGAGATGGATGCGGAATGGATCGCCGGCATCACCAGCACATTTGCGGGACCTGTCAGGCGCGAGAAGGGATAGGTCAGCCTGTGATTGGGGTTCAGCGCCACATCGGCGGCGATGTCGCCTTCATACTCGAAGTCGACCGTGTCGTCGGCGTCCAGAATGGATACAGCCTCGCGCACCTTCTCGATTCGCTCGCCCATCGGGTTGCCGAACGTCGAATAGGACAAGAGCGCCACGCGCGGCGTAAAGCCGAGCG
The DNA here is from genome assembly GCA_038527085.1 of Pseudomonadota bacterium. Taxonomy (GTDB): domain Bacteria; phylum Pseudomonadota; class Alphaproteobacteria; order Caulobacterales; family Hyphomonadaceae; genus UBA5336. The sequence goes on from JBCBGD010000466.1 coordinate 936, forward strand.
CGCGCACCGAGCGGGCGGCTTCGCGTGCGATTGCGGCCATATCTTCCCCGTCCGGCAGTTCCACGACGCTGGTGTCGGCAATGAACACGGTCATGCCGCGGGAAATGACGAGCGACATGCCGATGACGGGATGATTGGCGATCGGATCGAGCACGAGCCGGGCATCTTCAAGGGCGACCTGATAGTTCCGCGTCACACCGGTCACCATGCCGTCCGCGTCGCCGAGCGCCAGCATGCAGGAACCGAACACGTTCCTGTCCTGGTTCACCAGCCTCTGGGCATCGCGCTTGAGATAGCCTTGGCGCTGCAGCCGGGCGTAGAGATAGTCGGTGTAGTCCGGATTGCGGTCAGAGAGGCGCGCATTGACGATTTCGAGGCTGCCTTCAGGCACGCCCATCTGTTTCATCGACTGGTGGACGCGCTCTTCGCGGCCGATCAGCACCGGCGTGCCGAGGCCCTGGT
>JBCBGD010000467.1:0-1380 GCA_038527085.1 Pseudomonadota bacterium
GGGCCGATATTCCATTTCTCCAGCGTGCCGGGACGGAAATTCTCCACCAGGATGTCGGCCTCAGCGGCGAGCTGTTTCAGCAGGTCCTGGCCCTCCGCCTCGCGCAGGTTGAGCGTCAGAGATCTTTTGCCCCGCCCGATCACGGGCCACATCAGGCCGATGCCGTCTTTCTTGGCTGCCCCCCAGTCCCGGGCCGGATCAGGCCTGTCGGGAGCTTCAACCTTGATCACATCCGCGCCGAAGTCGGCCAGCAACTGCCCGCAGAACGGCCCGGCGATGAGCTGGCCGAGTTCGATGACTTTCAGGTCGGCGAGGGGGAGCGATGGACTGGTCATGGGCCCACCGTTGGCGATATAAAACGCCATGACAAGTACGCCCCGCCCTATCCAGATTGTTGAGGTTGGCCCGCGTGATGGGCTGCAGAATGATCCCGCTGACCTGACCACCGATCAGAAGTTGGAATTTATCGCCCGGCTGGAAGCGGCGGGCGTCACGCGTATGGAGAGCGGCAGTTTTGTCAGCCCTCGCGCGGTGCCGAAAATGGCTGACAGCGCGGAGGTGTTTGCAGGGCTCGATCGCGCGCGACAGACAAGGCATATCGCGCTCGCCTTGAACGAAAAGGGCGTGCGCCGCGCCATAGATGCCGACGCGGATGAGATCAACTTCGTGCTCGTGGCTGGAGAGGGCTTTGGCGCGAGAAACCAGGGCATGAGCCCGGCCGAGAGCGCCGACATGCTGTCGGCTTGCGCGCCTTTGGTGCATGAGGCGGGCATCCCCCTGTCTGCGACGATCAGTGTGGCGTTCGGCGATCCCTATGACGGAGAGGTGGATGTCGCTGTCCTGGCGCGCCTCGCTGAGGCTTCTGCTGAAGCAAGCGTTGGGGAATTGGCCCTAGGCGACACCATCGGGGTGGCCACACCCTGGGATGTGCACGAGCGGTTTGGCGTGGTGCGAAGTGCTGCGCCGGGGCTTTCGCTCAGGGCGCATTTCCACGATACGCGCGGGGCAGGGCTGGCGAACGTCGCCGCCGCCGTCGAGGCCGGGATCGACATTATCGATGCGAGCTGTGGCGGCATCGGAGGGTGCCCGTTTGCGCCCGCCGCCACAGGCAACGTTGCCACAGAGGACGTGGTTTACATGCTGCACCGGGCAGGCTTCGAGACAGGTATTGACCTTGCTGCAATGATCGAGACAGCGAAATGGCTGGAAGGCGTGTTGGGCCATTCCATCAGCTCAAGCGTCAGCAAGGCTGGCACTTTTCCCGGTTAGCGCGCCTTGCGCTTCACCTGCCAGCGCAGGAGCGGCAGGAGCAGGGCGTTGAGCAAGCGATCCAGTGGGCCGCGCGCCCATTTCTTGAAATAGTAACTCAGGCTGTCGGCT
>JBCBGD010000468.1:0-1379 GCA_038527085.1 Pseudomonadota bacterium
CCGATCCCACCTCTGCGCTACATGGCGATGGCGAATACGAGGCCTGGGACGATGGTTCCTGGAGTTTCGAGGTGGAAGTCGAAGGCCCAGACGGCACCCAGGCGCCCGCAGGCATCACCGCCTTCGTCGATGGCGTTGAGATTGGCACGCTTGTTCCGCGCGGCGACGAGGCCGAGCTGAAACTCTCAAGCCGCGCAGGTGACACGATCGCGAAAACACCTGCTGAGGGATCGACGCTTGAGGTGCGCGGGCCGGGCGGAGAGCAACTGTCGGGCACGTTCCGCACTGATCGGTAGAGTTTGACTTAACGTCACCACGCGCCGCGGTTGGAATCGCGATGGGTGCGACCTGTTTGTGTTTTACAAGCAGCAGTTCAGCGCGTACCTTTACGTGAACGGAAACTTGAAGAATCCAAGCCCGCGGAGGAAGCGCTATGCCCTATACTGACCCCAATATTGGTGAATTGAACGACGATCTCTTTGACTTGCGCATGTCAGATGACGCGCGCCCACTTTACGAACACGTGAAGCGCTTCATCGCCGAGACTGTCGAGCCGATGTATGCGGAGTTTGTGGCGCTGGGCAAAGACAAGACCGACATCTGGTCCTATGCGCCGGGCCAACTCGACGTGCTGGAGAAAGCCAAGGACAAGGCCAAGGCGGAAGGGCTGTGGAATTTCTTCCTGCCCGATGCCGAGACGGGCGAAGGGCTCAAGAACCTCGACTATGCCTACATCGCTGCCGAGCTCGGCAAGTGCCCGTTGGCGTCGGAAACGATGAACTGCTCTGCGCCCGACACGGGCAACATGGAAGTGCTCGAGCGCGTGGGTACGCCGGAGCAGAAAGAGCGCTGGCTGAAGCCGCTTCTGGAAGGCAAGATCCGCTCTGCTTTCGCGATGACCGAACCAGGCATCCCCTCCTCCGATGCCAAGAACGTCTCCACCGCTGCTGTCTTGGAGGGCGACGAGTGGGTGATCAACGGCGAGAAATTCTACATCTCCGGGGCCGGCGACCCGCGCTGCAAGATCATGATCGTCATGGTCAAGACCAGCCCTGATGCCGCGCCGCACCAGCAGCAAAGCCAAATCCTCGTGCCGATCGACACGCCCGGGGTGAAGATCCTCGAAGGCATGCAGGTGTTTGGCGATCCCGACGCGCCGCACGGCCACATGCACATCGTGTTCGATAATGTGCGCGTGCCGAAGGAGAACATCCTGCTCGGTGAGGGCCGTGGGTTCGAGATTTCACAGCTGCGCCTTGGGCCAGGCCGCATCCACCACTGCATGCGCTCGCTCGGCGCCGCGGAGAAGGCACTGGAACTGATGGTCATCCGCGGAATGGGACGTCAGGCGTTTGGCCGCGACCTGATCAAACTCGGCG
>JBCBGD010000469.1:0-1375 GCA_038527085.1 Pseudomonadota bacterium
TGCGATCGCAGCGTTCCTGATCCTGTTCACAATTGGGGCTCAGCTTAAGGGTTGATTTCCGCTGTGGCGCAGATAGGCTGAAATTGAGAACGTTCACAATGGGTCTTCGACCCAAGGGGAGTGAGACAGATTTCGATGCTTAGGGGTATCCTCGGACTGGCGTCAGTCCTAACCGTCTTTGGTTGCTCGAATGTGCCGAGTTCGTCGCCTGACATGGCGGAGTCTTCGCCTCAGATGATGTTGGCTTCAGCCTCCGAAGACGCGATCGTCGCTGATCTGGTGTCTCGCATGAGTCTTGAGCGCAAGGTCGCCCAACTCATCCAGCCACAAATCAACTCCTTCACTGCAGAAGACATGGAGCGCTATCGATTCGGCAGCTTCCTGAATGGCGGCAATGGCGGACCGGGCGGCGATGAGTTCGCGCCGGCGTTGGAGTGGTTGGCCCTCGCAGACGAAATGTGGGACGCCTCCACCGCGCCGCTTCCCGACGGCGAGCCGGTGATCCCGACTATGTGGGGCACCGACGCGGTGCACGGCCATACCAACATCGTCGGCGCCACGATCTTTCCTCACAATATCGGCCTTGGCGCCACGCGCGACGCAGATCTTATCCGCCGCATTGGCCATGCCACAGCTGTTGAGATCGAAGTCACCGGAATCGACTGGAACTTCTCGCCAACGATTGCCGTCGCCCAGGACGACCGGTGGGGACGGACCTATGAAAGCTATTCCGAAGATCCAGCCATCGTTGCCGAACTTGGCGCGGCGCTTGTGGAAGGGCTGCAAGGCAAGGTCGGAAGCGAAGACCGCCTTGGCGCAGGACGCGTGCTCTCAACCGCGAAACACTTCTTCGGCGATGGCGGCACCGAGCAAGGCGTCGATCAGGGCGATGTGAATGGTGATCTAGAAGACCTGAAGCCGATCCACGTGTCGCCGTATGTGGCAGCCATTGATGCGGGTGTGGAAAGCATCATGGCGAGCTTCAACTCGATCAATGGGCGCAAGATGCACGGCAACAAAGCCCTGCTAACCGACGTCCTGCGGGGCGAGCTCGGCTTTGATGGTCTTGTGGTCGGAGACTGGAACGGCCATGGCCAAGTGGCGGGCTGCTCTGTCACCGATTGTGCCCAATCCCTGCTGGCAGGTCTCGACATTTACATGGTTCCTGACGACTGGAAGGGACTGATGGAGACGCTGATCGCCCAGGTTCAGGACGGCACCATTCCCGAAGCGCGCCTTGACGATGCGGTGTCGCGGGTCCTGCGCATGAAGCTGCGCGCCGGCTTGCTCGGCGATGCTGCTGCGCGTCCGTCTGAGCGTCCTGGAGCGGGCGATCTTAGCCTGCTGGGTTCGCCAGAACACCGCGAACTTGCAC
>JBCBGD010000470.1:0-1373 GCA_038527085.1 Pseudomonadota bacterium
GGCCCCAGATCCGACACCGTCGCAGGGTCCGGTGTTTTCGGTTTGTAGCGGCAGTATTCGGCGATCCCGCAGCGCCAGCATTCGGGCTTGCGGGCCTTGCAGACATAGCGCCCGTGCAGGATCAGCCAGTGGTGGGCGCCGAGCTTGAAGTCGTCGGGCGTGACCCGCTCCAGGCTCTGCTCGACCTGGTCTGGGTCCTTGCCCGGCGCGAGCCCTGTGCGGTTCGAGACGCGAAAGATATGCGTGTCGACGGCAATGGTCGGCTGGCCGAAGGCTTCGTTGAGGACCACATTCGCGGTCTTGCGGCCAACGCCGGGCAGGCGCGTGAGCTCGTCTCGGGTCTGGGGCACTTGCCCGCCAAACTCGTCCAGAATCATCTGGCTGAGCGCGATGACGTTCTTGGCCTTGTTCCGCCACAGCCCGATCGTCTTGATGTGCTCCTGCACGCCCTCAAGCCCCAGCGCGAGCATCTTTTCCGGCGTGTCGGCGACCTTGAACAGCTCGGCGGTGGCCTTGTTCACGCCGACATCCGTGGCCTGGGCCGACAGGGCGACGGCCACCACCAGCGTGTAGGGATTGACGAACTCAAGCTCCGTGCGCGGCGCGGGGCGCTCCTTCGAGAGCACATTGTAAAGCGCGAACGCCTTGTCGCGGGCCATGGTGCGCGGCGCGCGCTTCTTTTTCCGCTTTTTTGGCGGGGGCGGGGTCTCGGTGTCAGCCATGGGCCAAGGTTTAGCGCGCGCAGCCGGTGCGGCAATGTTCACTTTGCCGAATATCGCGCCTGCAATATCCTCTCGGCCATGAGCGAGACACCCCAACAGACGATCTACATGGACGCGGTCCTGACGCCGAACGACTCCCTGTCGCCGCGCGCCTTCCAGATCGTGATGGGTGCCACCGTCGCCATGAGCTTCCTCGCAGGCATGATGTTCCTGTCCATGGGCGCCTGGCCTGTCATCGGGTTCTTCGGCCTCGATGCCCTGGCGCTTTGGTTCGCGTTCCGGTTCGTGCGCCGGCGCAACAAGGAAGAGACGCGCGTGCGGATCACCGCGGACACACTCTCCATGCACCATCGCGACGGAAAAGGCGCAGAGCGTCATGCCGAAGTGCCCGCTGCGTTTGCCCGTGTCGAACTCGATGAACCCGTCGGCCCGACGAGCTGGCTGCGCATCGAGCATGGCCAGACCGCCTACGTGATTGGACGGTTCCTGACGCCGAAAGAGCGCAAGAGCCTCGCCAGCAGTTTGCGCGCGGCCCTGCAGCGTGCGCGGGCCGAGCGCGAAACCTGCGCCCCCCGCATCCGGTTCACGGATCAGAGCCGCGCGGAGCTCGAAATCCTGGGTGCCCAGGCGGAACGTGTCGCCGGGTTCGAC
>JBCBGD010000471.1:0-1334 GCA_038527085.1 Pseudomonadota bacterium
AGCGCGTTCTATCGCGAAGGCGAAGCCGAAGCGGAGAACAATCAAAAAAGCCCTGAGCGCGATCCATGTGAGTGCAGCGATACGGGATCAAACAAGAAAGCTGCCGGCTCAGATATATCCCTCGGCCAGCAAGTCCTTGATGTGGATGACCGCCACGGGCCGGGCGTCTTCGAGGACGTAGCCGTTTGAAATGCGCAGCCGGGTCATGGTGTCAATGACCAGCGCGATCTTTTCATGGCGCAGGAAGGTGGTGCCGCCGGGCGTCATCATGGACCCGGCATTGGAGCGGTCAGCGCTTTCGACCATGGCCCGGCGCAGGTCGCCATCCGTGATGATGCCGACATATTTGTCATTTTCGTCGGTCACGCCAACGCAGCCCTGGCGGCCCTCGGCGATCGCCTGGACAACCTCCTCGAAACTCGCAGACTGGCTGACCAGGGGCAGGGGATTGTCCCGGTCGCTGAGATAGTCGCCGACTGTGTGCAGGGACTTGCCGAGCTTGCCGCCGGGATGGCGCGAGCCGAAATCCTCGCGCGAGAAGCCGCGCCGCGCCATCAGTGCCACGGCCAATGCGTCTCCGAGCGCCAGTGTCATCGTGGTCGAAGACGTCGGCGCAAGGCCATTCGGGCAGGCTTCCTGGTGGCGGGGCAATTGCAGCAGCACATCGCTGCCGCGCCCCAGCCGGGAGTCGGGCCCGCGGGTCATGCCGATGACAGGAATCTCGGCCCCGCGGCAGTAGCGCAACAGGTCGATCAGTTCGCTGCTTTCGCCGCTATAGGAGATCGCCAGCACCACGGCGCCGGGCACGACCATGCCGAGATCGCCATGGCTGGCTTCGGTGGGATGCAGGAAGAAGGCAGGCGTACCCGTGGAGGCAAGGCTGGCGGCGATCTTCTGACCGATATGGCCGGACTTTCCCACGCCGGCCACGATGACATAGCCAGGATTGTCGAGGATCGTGTCGATCGCGGCCTTGAACGACCCACCCAGGCTCTCGGAAAGGGCGCCAAGGGCCTCGCGTTCAATCGAGATCACCTCCCGGGCAATGGCAAGATCGTCGGCAGCGCTGTCGGTCATGGCGTCCTCGAAAGGGTGTCTGGTGTGTATCATCCCCGCCGCCGCGCCGCCTAGCAAGCTTGTCGCTGAAGGTGAAGGGGCCGCGCGCAGATTGATGCCTGGCGTTGCGCTTTTCCCTGCGAACGGCTTCGATCAAGGCGCAGGCCTTGCACGTGCGCGGTGAGACGAAGAAGGAGTTTGCCAATATGGCAAAGATCTATCCCGTGATCATGGCTGGGGGCTCTGGCACGCGCCTTTGGCCGTTCTCGCGCGCCCAC
>JBCBGD010000472.1:0-1304 GCA_038527085.1 Pseudomonadota bacterium
TTCGACAGCGTCTCTGCGAGCACCCGTGCCTCATCCTTCAACTGGTCGTCGGGCACCACCTTATTAACCATGCCCCATTCCAGTGCTTTCGCGGCGGGCAGTTTTTCGCCGAGCAGAGCCATCTCCATGGCGCGCGCGCGGCCAATGATGCGGGGCAGGAGGTATGTGGAACCGCCGTCTGGCACCAGGCCGATCCTGCGGAAGGCCTGAAGGAAGTAAGCGCTTTCGCCTGCAATGATCATGTCGCCCATCAACGCGATGGAGCAGCCAACCCCGGCTGCAGGACCGTTGACGGCGGTCACAACGGGGTGGGGATGCTCTCGGATTGCGGTGACGAGGGGATTGTAGTGGCTGTCGAGGGCCTTGCCGGCATCGAACTCGCCCTTGGGCTTGTCGTCGGACTTGCCGCGGCCCATGCCGCCAGACAGGTTCGCGCCGGAGCAGAAACCGCGCCCGTTTCCGGTGATGATGGTGCAGCGCGCCTCCTTTGCGGCGTGCTCGAGCGCGACCAGCATTTCCTCGACCGTGTCGATTCCCGCTGCGTTGAGCGTTCTCGGATCGTTGAACGCGATCGTCGCGATGTTGTCGTCCACGCTGTAGGTGATCTTCTCAAATTTCATGACGCGCCTCCCGAAAGCGATTTTGCCTGCGAGTTTAGCGAGCGTGTTGTCTCTGGCTAGTTCTGACGCCGGGGCAGTGACTTTCCTTTTACGTAAACTGCTGGCATCCTTGCGCCAAAGCCGCATGAGCAGACGGCAAAAACTCTTGGAGGCAATCCCATGGCACTCGACGGCGCACCCGAAAACACGATGGAACAGGTTCTGGCGGCACAAAAAGCCGCGCACATCCGCGAAGGTGCCCCGTCGGCTGCGCGCAGGACCGAGTGGCTGGACAAGGCGATTGCCTTGCTGATCGATCACCAGCAGGAAATTGAGGACGCGCTTGCCGAAGATTTCGGGCACCGCTCCAAGGATGCCAGCCGTTTCACCGATGTCGCCAGTTCCATCGGCGCGCTGAAGCACGCCAAGAAGCATTTGGCCAAGTGGATGCGCCCTGAGAAACGCAAGGTGGAGTTTCCGCTCGGTTTGCTCGGATCACGCGCCGAAATTCAGTACCAGCCAAAGGGCACCGTGGGCGTGATCTCGCCCTGGAACTTCCCCGTGAACCTGACATTTGGCCCTCTGGCGGGTGTTTTTGCGGCAGGCAACCGGGCGATGATCAAGCCGTCAGAGTTCACCGAGCATACGTCAGAGCTGATGCGCCAGATGTTCGCCAAGGCGTATTCGGAAGAAGAGGTCGCGGTG
>JBCBGD010000473.1:0-1303 GCA_038527085.1 Pseudomonadota bacterium
CACCTGAGACGCCGAAATCACGCGAAGACTGGGATGCCCTTAAAGGTACGCGCCTGTATGTGCCGTTCGACGCCCTGCCGGAGACAGAGGAGGACGAGGTCTACATCGACGAGCTGCTCGGCCTGCACGCTCTCGATCCCGAAGGCGCGATGCTCGGCAAGGTGAAGGCGGTTCAGAACTTCGGCGCGGGGGACCTGCTCGAAATCGCGCCTGAGGGGGGAGGCAAGTCTGTCCTCATCCCGTTTACGGAGGATGATGTCCCCGACATCGATATCGACGCTGGAGAATTGGTTATCATCAGCTGGGACCTCTGGAGCGAGGCCTAGGGCCCATCGACCTCCAGCCCGTCGGAGCGCAGCATCTCCACAACGCTATCCTCGCCGGCCAGGTGCGCGGCGCCAACCGCCATCATGAAGGTGCCTTCTTCGGCATCCAGGAGCGCTTTGATCTGCTCGGTCCAGTTCTGGTTCCGCTCCACGATCAGCACGTCATAAACCTCGGCCGAGCCCATGACATCGGGCTCAGCCATCATCGCGGCGAGATCGTCGACGTCTCCTTCGGCCCATTCCTCGACCAATTCGTCGAGCATGTTGGGATCATCCTCGATCTGGACCGATGAGGTGACGAGGAAGTCCACCTGATCGTCCAGCGGGAGATCCGCGAAGAAATTCAGCTGTTCGGCCGCGCTTTCGAGGTAGCGCAGCGGGATACCGCGGTCGTTCGCCTCGCCCGTCAGCACGGTTTCGACCCCGCTGTCGGCGGCATAGCCTTGCTGTTGCAGCGCCAGGACGGACATCTGAACCGTGGCGAGCCAGGGCTTCATCGGCTCGATCGCCGCCATGGGCAGGCCAAGGAGCGCGGCGGCTTCTTCCACTTCCTTCAGCTCATCTGGCTCGAGCAGGTCGGTGAGCTTTGTGCCATCCTGGAAGGTGCCAAGCTGGGGCACCAGGCGCGCCATCTCGGCGGCCGCCTGCGGGCTCGTCACATCGGCCTCGAAGTAGAGCGCATCGATCTCACCCAGCACGGTGTCCAGCGTGTCGGTTTTCCATTCGGTCTCAGGCTTGAGGATGTGCACGGTTCCGAAGAGGTGGACGGTTGTGTCCGCATCGGACACGCTCCAGACAGGCGGCTCGCCAAAAGGGGGGATATCTTCACGCTCAGGGGCTGCGGCCGTGCCTGTTGTTGTCGCGTCTGTCTGTCCGCCTGAGGTGCCTGGCTCAGAGGCCGGCGCCGTTTCGCTCTGATCAGCGCCGTTGCAGGCTGCCAGCAAAACCAGCGCGCTCGCGCCCGCAACGAGTTGGAT
>JBCBGD010000474.1:0-1288 GCA_038527085.1 Pseudomonadota bacterium
CGACAAGACCATGGCGGTTGGCGCGGTTCAGCAGCAGGGCTTGCGGCGTCGTCTGCTCTGGCCCACCGCCTCCAATGAAGATCGCATTGTCCATGTCTCGCCCCTGTGTGATGTCGATTAGGCACGGTTGCGTAACTGAATCTGGCCTTGCGGGCTAGGGACCCGCTGAGGATGCAGCAAACGCGGGGTAATTCTTCGCGAGCCGACCCGTGGAACAACTCTCGCTCATCGGCGTTAAAAGCGGGCCTAAGGGGCGAGGGTCACTGACCCCAAAAAGATCAGAGAAGGGGCGCGCAGTGCCAAATTATGAGAACTTTATTGCCTTCGAATACTGGCAATATGAAGTCATCCGCCATGCATTTTCGCTGACGTTTGCGGTGTTTGCCGCCGCGCTGGTCTACTTCGGCATGTCTGCCAAGACGGTTGTGCCGCGCTTCCGCAACACAGCCTATATCTCAGCCGTCGTGATGGTTTCGGCCTTCCTTGAAATCCTGGCGCTCTGGTATCTCTGGAACGTCAATTTCGAGTTCGACACTGTTGCGAACGTCTTTGCGGTACCTGAAGGCAAGGTGTTCTCCAATGGCTATCGCTATGCCAACTGGCTGATCGATGTGCCCATGCTGCTGACCCAATTCCTCGTGGTGCTCGGCTTCACCGGTACGGCCTTCTACAGCCGCTGGAGGAAGCTCACCCTGGCCGGCGTGGCGATGATCCTGACGGGCTATGTCGGGCAATATTACGAGCCGCAGGTCGCAGGCTTTATTGAAGGCAACGGCCTGCCCTTCTGGATCTGGGGCGGTATCAGCTGGCTGATCTTCTTCTACCTGCTCTACGCCGCGAATGAAGCCTTCAGGACGGGCCTGTCCAATCTCGACCCCAGCGTGCGTGACGAGATGCGCCGCGCCTGGCGGATTCTCTACATCACCTGGTGGCTCTATGGCCTGGCGTACTTGATCCCAGGCATTCCGGGCATCAATCAGGATCCGACCTGGGTCGTCATTCGCCAGCTTGCCTACACCTTCGCCGACATCACATCGAAGGCGGTGTTCGGGATCGTGCTGGCACGGGTCGCCATGAAGCAGAGCGCTGTGGAAGACCCGCGCTACGCTCCCGGCGAGCCTGAGCGCGGCCTTCCTGCTGACAAGCAACAGCTCATCGCGGCAGATCGTTGAGGCGACCGGCCCTAATCCCGCTCCGCCCAGGCCTTCAGAATGTGGTGCGCCACGGCCATGGGCGGGGGGCAGAAGAGGCTGTCATGTTCGCCCGCCAGCATGGCCCTCACCTCATC
>JBCBGD010000475.1:0-1224 GCA_038527085.1 Pseudomonadota bacterium
CCGGTTTCACCGTGTCGAGCTCTGCGCGCACTGTGTTCCAGAAGTCCAGCGGCACGAAGCCGGCGACGTCGGCGCGGTAGCCGTCAATGCCGACATCGCGCACCCAGTAGACCATCGCCTCGGTCATGTACTTGCGCAGCTCGGGATTGTCGAAATTCAGGTCGATGACGTCGCCCCAATCGGTCCAGAGCGGAGGATGGTACTCGCCCTTCCAGTTTGTCTCGTACCAATCGGGATGGGTTTCGGTGAGCGGGTTGTCCCAGGCAGTGTGGTTAGCCACCCAGTCGAGGATCACCTTCATGCCGAGGCCGTGGGCGGTATCGACGAAGGATTTCAGGTCTTCGACCGTACCGAATTCCGGGTTCACACCGCGATAGTCCTTCACCGAATAGGGCGAGCCGAGAGCCCCCTTGCGGTTGACCTCTCCAATCGGATGGATTGGCATCAGCCAGACAATGTCCACGCCCATGCCGGCGATGCGGGGCAGGTGCTCCTCTGCAGCGGCGAATGTGCCTTCTGCGGTGAACTGGCGGGTGTTCAGCTGGTAGATCACAGCATCTTTCGACCACTCGGCATTTTGCACTGAGGAGTATGGCTGTGGTGTGTAGTCCGGTGCTGTCGGCGCGGCGGCGGGTACGCTTTCGCAAGCGGCAAGGCCAAGCGCAAAGAGCGCGACGGTCAGCGTGTGTCTCATGCGGGGCTCTCCACAGCGTCGATTATGTCTTCCTGGGCTGCGTCTTTCACAAACAGCACCGCGATAGCGGCGATCGTCCAGCTCACCGCCGCGATCCCGAACGCGACGATGGGCTGGTTGTCGAAGGCCAGAACGATCGTGCCGAGCAAAGTGGCCGCCAGCAGCTGCGGCACCACGATGAAGATGTTGAAGATGCCCATATAGATGCCCATTCGCGAGGCAGGCACGGAGCCTGACAGAATCGCATAGGGCACCGAAACAATCGAAGCCCAGCCGATGCCGACCCCGATCATCGACACCCAGAGCAGGCTGCCTGGCAATACGAATGTGGCCGCAAAACCAACAGCGCCGAGGCCAAGGCACAGCGCGTGAAGCTGGCGCCGGTCCATCTGATAAGCCAGCCACATGATGATGAGCGCCGCTGCCGCCGCCACGCCATTGCGGATGCCGCCAAGTAGGGCCCACCAGTTGGCAGCCTCATTGTAGAGCTCGGTTGTCGGGTTGTTGGTGCCGTAATGGTAGTCGGTGAC
>JBCBGD010000476.1:0-1212 GCA_038527085.1 Pseudomonadota bacterium
TCATAGTGTCCTGGCGATTGCTCTACAGGAAAGTCGCTCGCCGCCGGGTTTTGGTTCGCCCTACTGACAAAAAAAGAAGCCGCCCTTGGTCGGGGCGGCCCTTCTCTCAAATGTTTGTCGCCCAGCCGGGCTAGGCCACTGCTGCAATGGCCGAAGGGGAGAGGGCTGCGTTCCCGTCCTCGCCAAGCAAATCGCCAAGGTGCCCAAAGCCGGTTATGCCGTAGGTCTCCTCGGCAAAGCCTGCGATTGAGGGCAGCAGCATGCCGATATCCTTGTGTCCCAGGCCGGCATCCTGAAGCCGTGCGATCATGCCCGCAGCCACGCATCGGCGCCCACCAGGCGTCTGCTCGATGAGGCGGGCGATCACGCCGTTCGGCGCGCCAATATCGGAACCGGTCCGCGCAGACAGCGTTCTCGCGCCAGGCAATCGTTTGAAGATGGCCTCTGCAAAAGGAGATCCTTGTCGCTCAGCAGCATTGAAGACGATCCCCAGCGCCGCGCGCGCTGTGGCCTGGGTGGTTCCGGTCTCGTTTGCCACGTGGCGAATAAGGTCCCTCAACATTGGTTATCTCTCCGTCTTAAATTTATCGTCCGCGCAGTTAACCGTGAGAGGGTGAACGATGTGTTTCGAAAGCGGCCTGCACAGGGAGCGCCAGAGGACCAAAATGTCCCCAAAAGTGAATCAGCTTTAAGCAGGGTGAAAATTCTGCACAGTTTTGTTAAGACTTGTCGTTTGGGGACTCTAAAGTCCTAATGTGCCTTAAGATTGCCTCTGTAGGGGGCCAATGCGGGGCGATATGAATGGAGCGTGTTATGGGCGAGAACGCCGACACCGATCCTGAAACCTCGCCGGTGGCTCCCGCCGGGCCATTTGACGTCTTCCTGGCCTATACAGATGCCGATGAGGACATCGCAAAGGCCCTCCAACAGGAGCTTCACCGCCAAAGGCCTGGCCTGAGGGTCTGGCGCGAAAAGCGCAGGCTGGGCGTTGGAGATGCGTTCAACCAGGCCACCGATATGGCAATCGCCAGCTGCAGCGTGGTGCTCGCGATCTGGACCAAGCATGCTGCAAGGTCTGGCGCATTCACGCTGGAAGCGCGCCGGGCCATGACCTTGCGCAAGCCGTTTGTGAACCTGTTGGCAGGCGTGCCGACGGCTGCCCTGAGCCCGCCCTACTCCAAATACTCGGCTTTCGAAATCGACGAAATCCTC
>JBCBGD010000477.1:0-1209 GCA_038527085.1 Pseudomonadota bacterium
CAACTGTCGCGTATTCCAGGAACACGGGTCCGGATTATCGAAAATGACGAAAAGCGCGCCACCGCCGCGGCACGCGCTTCGAGATCGGGAAACAATCCTGCGATCTGGTCCAGATTCGTGCCCAGCAGCGGATTGTCCTTGTCCATGTCCATGGCGAGCAGTTGCACCTTGCCGTCGGCGAACTTGCCGCTCATCACAGCGCCCTGAGACTTGAACCGCTCGACAATGGCTTCGCCGACGGACACCTCTGGCGAGAATGTCAGGTCGATCGGGATGGCGTCGCGCGAGAACAGGTCCTTCCAGCGCCGGTTCTGATAGACCTTGGCCCTGACGCGCGCGATTGTGGTCTGTGTGTTGAACACGGTCTTTGCCACCTGGCAGATCACCATGTTGATTTCGTCGTACTGGGTGACCGCGATGGCCAGTTCGCACGCCTCAGCGTTTGCCCGCTCCAGTACATCGGGATGCGCGCCATTTCCTGCAACGCCCCTGACCTCCAGGTCCGTGGAGACCTGATCTACAAGCGCTGGGTTTTCGTCAACGATCGTGACGGTGTGGCCTTCCCGGATCAGGCGTTTGGCAATCCCCTGCCCTACTCGGCCCGCTCCACAGACGATGATCTGCATGGATCATGGATCCTGTCTCGTTTGCGCCGAGGTAACACCGAGAGCCTTTAATTTTCTGTGCAAGGCTGAACGCTCCATGCCGATAAACTCGGCAGTGCGAGAGATGTTGCCATTAAAACGCGTTATCTGCAGGGCCAGATATTCGCGCTCGAATTGCTCGCGCGCATCCCTCAAGGACATCCCCACCATGTCTGCCGATTCCATCATCGCGCTGGCCGTATCCGCGCCATTGCTTCCTTCTCTGGGAAGCTCATCGACGCTCACGGGCTGCGTGGCATCCGACGGAGACAGGATCATGATCCGCTCGACCAGATTTCGCAGTTGGCGGACATTTCCTGGCCACGGCATCGATTGCAGGACTGCAAGCGCCTGGTCTGAGAAGACACGCGGGGTCAGTCCGGAACTGTCTGCCACTGACTCGGTAAAGTGTTTGACCAGTTCGGGGATATCGTCGCGGCGCTCTGCAAGCGATGGAACTTCAAGCGGAACCACAGCGAGGCGGTAATAGAGGTCTTCGCGGAACCGGCCGGCCTCAATTTCCTCAGATATCGCTTTCGTGGTGGCCGACATTACCCGCACATCG
>JBCBGD010000478.1:0-1207 GCA_038527085.1 Pseudomonadota bacterium
GACGAGAAACGAAGCCGAAGCACTGGCCGCAAAGATACAGACCTTTTGGCGCGATCGTGGGTGTGACGTCACCGTCATGACCGAGCGCATGGAGTACGACCCGAAACTGCGTGCGGTGCGCTACGAAATCCGGTCGAACCTCGTGAATGGGCGCCCTCCAGCCGCTGCAAGACGGCTCAAACGCGCGGCCTGACTGCCCCTAGGGCTGGCGTGAGAGGGCTCTGGGCACTAGGTGAGCGCCATGCGGCTCGCCACGATCACACTCGGAACGCCTGAGATATTCGCTGCGCCCCAGGGCGAAGGCCCGTCAGCCGGAGAGGATTGCGTCTTTGTGCGCCTGTCCCAGTGCAATCTGCACTGTGTGTGGTGTGACACGCCCTACACTTGGAATTTCCAGGGTACGGCTTTTGCCCACCGAGACGACCGGCCATCCGGCCCAAGCAAGTATGATCGCGGCGGGGAAACGGTTGATCTGACAGTCGATCAACTTGCGCGCCAGCTGATGAGCCAGACCTGCAGGCGGCTGGTGATCACCGGCGGCGAACCCTTGCTGCAGCAGGGAGAGGTTAGCGCGCTGTGCGCCGCGCTGAAACAGGCAGATCCAGGCTGGACGATCGAGATCGAGACCAATGGCACGATCCGGCCAAGGCCTGACGTTGCGGCGCTCATCGACCAGTTCAATGTATCGCCAAAACTCGCCCATTCCGGCAACGCGTCCGAAATCGCCCTCAAGCCTGCTGTTCTGGCTTGGTATGCAAGCGAGCCGAGTGCGGTGTTCAAATTTGTTGTCGCCCAGCCCGGTGACCTTGAAGAGGTCGAGCGCATTCTAGCTGGCTGCGGGATGCCCGCCTCTCGCACATGGCTCATGCCCGAGGGTACAGACAGCAAGACGATCAACGCGCGCCTGCCCTGGGTGCGCGAGGCCGCCGCTGCTCAAGGTTTCAACGTCTCAGACCGCCTGCACATCCACGCCCATGGGGACAAGCGCGGCACGTGAAATGGCCCTTCACCTGCCAGCTTGCCCCGCCGCGGACTTTCGGGCATGGCAGAGACAAGGCTGATCCACCGGAAATTTCATGAACTTTCTTACCCAGTTTCCCATCACCACGGCGCTGATCGCGGCCAATCTGGCGGCAAGTTTCTATGCGTTTTCCAATCGCGATTTCTACGAACAGAACCTGTTTCGCGTGGGCAACATCACCAAGGG
>JBCBGD010000479.1:0-1184 GCA_038527085.1 Pseudomonadota bacterium
CGCTGCAACGCCGCTGCGAAAGACTAAGCTGAAACGTCAGCACTCATTGCAAAAGGCCGGTCCGGTTGGATCGGCCTTTTTTGCGGATGCTAATTGCTTGCTGGCGGCTCGACGGGCTGCCAAAGCTCAATCAGCCTCCCGTCCGGGTCCATGATCCAGCCGAAATGGCCATAGGGGTGCTCTTCCCTTGGTTTGACCTCATCGACGCCTTGCTCTGCACACTTCGCGAGGACGCCTTCAAGATCATCGACC
This sequence comes from Pseudomonadota bacterium, assembly GCA_038527085.1. Lineage (GTDB taxonomy): Bacteria > Pseudomonadota > Alphaproteobacteria > Caulobacterales > Hyphomonadaceae > UBA5336. The sequence continues at coordinate 253 of JBCBGD010000479.1, forward strand.
ATGAAATTGATCATGTGATTTTCGCTCGACGGCGCGAAGTAGGGGTCATCGGGTTTGAAGGGCGACCAGATCGTCATTGCGCCTCGGCCAAACACGTCAGCCGCGCCGGACTGGCTGAACATCACGCTGCCATGGTCGCCGATGTCCAGGCCAAGGACGCGCGCATACCATGCCTTCGTCGCGTCGATGTCTGCGCATTTGAAGAAGAAGCCTCCGAGACCCAACACTTTTGCCATTTGCCAGCGCTCCGATTTAGGTGATCCTCAAGTGTACTCGAATATCGAACTGGTCAGAAGGAGGACGCCATGCCCATCGAAGCCTTGAGAACCCCTGATGAGCGATTTGAGGGGCTGCCCGATTGGCCCTATGCGCCTGACTATGTCGACGATCTGCCGGGCTATGAGGGGCTCCGCGTGGCATACGTGGACGAGGGCCCGAAAGACGCAGACCACACATTCCTCTGCCTGCACGGTCAGCCGAGCTGGAGCTTTCTCTATCGCAAGATGATCCCGGTTTTTCTGGAGAGCAGGGCGCGGGTGGTGGCGCCGGATTGGCTCGGCTTCGGACGCTCAGACAAGCCCGTCCAGGACAGTGTCTACACCTATCATTTTCACCGCAGCATGATGGTGGAGTTCATCAAGCGCTTGGACCTGAAAAACATCACGCTGGTCTGCCAGGATTGGGGCGGACTGCTTGGCCTTACCATCCCGCAGGATATGCCCCAGCGGTTTGACCGTCTGTTGGTGATGAACACCGCTATCGCCGTGGGCCAGTCGCCGGGCGAAGGCTTCAATGCCTGGAAGGCTTTCAACGCCAGCCAGCCTGACCTCGATGTGGCGGGGCTGATGCAGCGTGCCACGCCTTCCATCTCGGGCGACACCATCACCAATTCAGGAAACCGGCGCACGCCTGCCTTATAGCTCTGGTCTGGG
>JBCBGD010000480.1:0-1156 GCA_038527085.1 Pseudomonadota bacterium
TGATCCCGTATCGCTGCGCTCACATGGATCAAACAAGAAAGCGCGCAGGCGCTGATGCTGCGCCGGGCTCAGGCTTCCACGCTTAGTCCTTTCATTGCGGCTTCGGCAGCGTCCAGCGTCTGGTCGATATCGGCGGGTGTCATCGCTGCGCTAAGGAACATGTTGTGGTAGGTGTGGAAGTAGATGCCCTGTTTCAGCATTGCGTCGACAAATGCCGTCCCCAAGGCGAGGTCCTTGGCGCCGTCGCCATCGAACATGATCAGCGGCATTTGCACAGGGCCGGTCTGGCTGAGCGGCAGGCCGTGGGTGCCCGCGAGGCCCGCCAGCCCGTCGCGCAGGCGCTCGCCGAGGCCCAGCGTGCGCTCGAGATAATCGCTGGCCTGCAGAATCTGGAGCGTTTTCACGCTCGCCGCCATGGCCGCCGCGCTGAACCAGAACGAGCCTGTCACGAAGATCTTGCCCGCCGCCTCGCGCGCGCGATCATTGCCCAGAAGCGCCGAGAGCGGGTGACCATTGGCGATCGCCTTGCCCCAGAGCGACAGATCCGGCGCCACGCCCAGCGCGCTCCAGCTGCACTCGCGCGCCAGCCTGAAGCCTGCGCGGATGTCGTCGACCACAAGCAGAGCGTCATGCTCGTCGCACACCTTTCGGGCAAGGCGCGCATAGTCCGGCTCGGGCAGTTCCTGGTCGATCAGAACGTCGTGCTTGAATGGCGCGCAGAAAATGGCCGCGAGATCATCGCCGGCTTCCTCCACCGCCGCGGCCAGGCTCTCGGCATTGTTGTACTCGCAGTAGATGAAGTGGGCGCGGTCCTCGGCCACCGTGCCGGCGGGCATCGGCGTACACCAGGGCGCGGCGCCGTGATAGGCGCCCTTGGCGAAGATCACCTTGCGCTTGCCGCGATAGGCCCGCGCGGCGAGCAGCGCCATCGAGCTGGCATCGGTGCCGTTCTTGCAGAACATGGCCCAGTCGGCGTGGCCGATCATGCCCGTGAACGCCTCGGCCAGGTCCACCATCACCTCGCCGGGGCCGGTGGCGACATCCATGATGGCGAGCTGGTCGATGTAGGCCGCATCGATCTCATCGTGGCCATAGCCGAGCAGGTTTGGCCCATAGCCGCACATGTAATCGATGTAGCGCTTGCCGTCCGCGTCCC
>JBCBGD010000481.1:0-1156 GCA_038527085.1 Pseudomonadota bacterium
CCGGCCGCCCGCAACGATGGGCCCGGAATAGCTGAGGCGGCCCTTCTCATCCTTCATGTCGCGATAAGGGACCATCTGCGTTGCCCAGAAGACCCGGCCCGAGCCAGCGTCGAGCGCGGCCAGTGTCGCATCAGTGCCTGCGATGAAGACATAGTCGCCAGCCAGCGCCGGGGCCTGCGTCGAGCCGATGCCCTGGGCCCAGACCCGGTTGCCGCTGCGCCCGTCAATGGCGGCTGTCACCCCGGACTGGTTGGCCACGATCACAAGGCCGCCCGCCAACACAGGACGCGCCGCAATGTCATTGATCGCAGAAATCGGCGTGAACCGGCCAGGGCGCGACAGGGCATCGCTCCAAAGGCGGCGCCCATTGCTGGCCAGGTACGCGATGACTTCGCCCGAGGAATACGGCACCACGACAATGTCCTCGACCGCTGCAGGGCTTGGGCTGCCGAGCACGCGCGCAGGTTCTGCGATCGCCTGGTCGCTCCACTGGACCTGACCTGTCTCCACGGACATGGCCAGGACCTCGTTGTTGTTGGAGGTGACGAAAATCCGGCCATCTTTGATGGTCGGCGACCCAGTCATTGGCGCCTCGGTCTCGCGCGTCCAGATCACGCTGCCGGTTTCAGCGTCGAGCGCCGTGACGAGGCCAAAGCCGCTGGAGACGATCAAACGCTCGCCGGCCAGCGCGATCCCGCCGCCGATCCCGACACGGTCGCGCTCATTGCTCGACTCGATCCGGCGCGTCCAGACGGGCGAACCGGTTTGCAGGTCGAGCGCATGCACGCGCTGGTCTGCATCGAGCACATAGATATGGTTCGCGTTGGCGACAGGGGCGGCGGTCAGGGCTGAATTGCGATCCGATCCGGCCCCGACATTCCGGCTCCACGCGATCTGCAGCGCCTCGCCTGCCAGCACATGACCAACGACCTTCGAGGCCTGGGATCCTGCCTCAGGCCACTCGCTCAGCGACTCCGCCACCGGGAGGATGATCGGCAGGCTGGCAAGCTCTGGATCGGCTTCCAGGGCCTCATCGCCAAGGACCATGGCGATTCGCCCAGCCCTGTCGGCGGCCTCTGCAGCCTCGCGCTCGGCATTGCCGAAGGTGAACACATCGCCGATCGAACTACAGCCGACGAGAAAAGCACTGCCGGCG
>JBCBGD010000482.1:0-1155 GCA_038527085.1 Pseudomonadota bacterium
TTATGCCTGCTCTTTGCGCTCATTTGGATCATGGTTCCTTGTGATGAAACGGGGACTTACGGATGGTCTGGAACGAATGCCACCCCTCAATTGCACAAAGTTTGCAGTAAATTGCTCAATTTTTGCAGGAATTCCCAGTCGAACAAGGCGTTACGGACGCTCGTCACAATTCACATCTTGGACGACTAGCCCGTTAGGGTGAAAGCGAAGCGACCGACCAGGCGCCGCGCGCCGCCCGGCGTTGCAGTGCTCGCTTCAAGGATTCGACGCCGCAGTCAGCGCTTGCGCACAGCCGGGCCTCTCACCTGTTCGGCTCTGAAACAAATGCCGCCGCGCCCCGCAGACATGCAGCGCTGTGGGAAACGCCCCGCCCCCATTGCCGCCATAGGGCTCGCTCCTTATGGTGGCGAAAACTGGAGGCGCTCATGGCGGCTAAGGAAGCCCCGGACATCGACAAAATGACCTTCGAGGCGGCCCTGGCCGAACTTGAGGGCATTGTATCCAAGCTGGAGCGCGGAGACGTCGAGCTTGAGGAATCCATCGCGATTTATGAGCGCGGCGCAAAGCTCAAGGCCCACTGCGAGGCGAAGCTGAAATCTGCCGAATTGAAGGTGGAACAGATCGTCCAGGACTCCAGCGGCAAAGCAAGCACGGAACCGGCGAGTTTCGATTGACCCACTTGCCGGCGCGGCAGAAGGAGGCGCTTGCTCAGCCATGGACTTTGAACGCCGCCTGAAAGAGGTCGCCGACAAGCTCACCGTCGCGCTGGACCAGCTCATCCCTCCCGCGGGCGGCCCCGAAGCCGACCTCATGCGCGCCATGCGCCATGCCGCGCTCGCCAATGGCAAGCGCATGCGCCCGTTTTACGTGCTAGAAACTGGGCGCATGTTCGACGCGCCCGAGAAGTCACTTTTACGCGCGGCGGCCGCCCTCGAGTGCATCCACACCTACTCCCTCGTCCATGACGACTTGCCGTGCATGGATGATGATGCGCTGCGGCGCGGCCAACCGACCGTGCACGTTGCCTTCGACGAGGCTACGGCGGTGCTGGCAGGCGACGCCCTGCTGACACTCGCCTTCCGAATCCTCGCTGACGAAGACACACATGACGACGCCCAGATCCGCGTGGACCTGATTTCGCGCCTGGCCGATGCC
>JBCBGD010000483.1:0-1150 GCA_038527085.1 Pseudomonadota bacterium
GGCGCCAGCCCCGTCGGAAAAGCTCAAGGAAATCCGATGCCTGCCGGATTGACACTTTGCAAAACAAAGTATATTTGTACTGCAAAGTGAGGATGCTCGATGACTGACACTGCCACAAAAGACGATCTGGAGTTTCTGCGCGACATGGCCGACGCGGGGGCCCATGCGCCCTTGCTGGGCGGGCGGTTCCTGGCCTGGTGGGGCGGGATCATCACGCTCGCTTATGGCGCGCATTATTTGATGGTCACAGGCGCGATGGGGCTCCAACCTTGGATGATCCCGATCATGTGGGTGTCTGCCATCGCGGTCGCCCTTGTGGGATATTTCGTTCTGGGCACACTCTATCCCCGGGACAAGCCTGGGTCTTCCTCTCCCGGCAACCGGGCCAGCGTCGTCTGGCGTTCTGCGGGGCTTTCGATCTTTGCGTTTTTCATGGGCGCGCAATGGGCGTTTCACCAGAGCGACAATAACTATGCGATTTTCGACTGGTCGCTGCCGCTGGTCTTTGCCGTCTATGGCTGCGCGCTGATGGTGACCGGGGCGCTGGCCAAGGACAAATTCGTCCAGGGGGCGGCGTGGCTCGCTCTTGTCCTGGTGGCCGCAACGACGGCGCGGATCCAGAGCCCTGACGTGTACATCCTCGCCGCGTTTGGCGCCTTTGCCTGCGCCTTCGTGCCGGGCCTTGTCCAGATGCGGGCTGAACCGAAATCGGTGGTGTGAGGGAGGCTGACATGGCCGAAGACAATCCCTTTGACCATTCCGGCATTGACGATGTCATCCATGGCCGCCTGCGCCTGGGCGTGATGGCCTACCTGGCCGCCTCAAGCCCGGCGATCTTTGGCGAGCTGAAGGAAAAGGTTGGCGCGACCGACGGCAACCTCTCCACACACCTGCGCAAGCTGGAAGAGGCGGGCTATGTCCACCAGGAAAAGCGGTTTGTCGGCAAACGCCCGCAAACGCGCGTTTTCATCACAGATGCGGGACGGGCGGCGTGGAAGCGTTGGATCGACAGGATGCGCGGCCTGATGGATGCCGCCGAGTAGCCAGTTTCAGGTGGATTCCAGCCGGATCAGCGTGCGCCCTGCCGATTGCTCTGTGCGCAGCGGCGCAAAGCCAAGGGCACGGTAGGCCGCGATGGCGCGGACGTTTT
>JBCBGD010000484.1:0-1140 GCA_038527085.1 Pseudomonadota bacterium
CGCCATCACAAACGCAAGATTGCCTTTCTCTTTTCTGCGATGCGCCACTTCGCGGAAGAGCTCCGTAACGACGGCATCAGAGTCCATTATGTGAAGCTGGATGACGCCGGCAACGCTGGCAGCCTGAAAGCGCAGGTCGCTGACGTGCTTGAGGCGGGCGAAGGCAGGTTTGATCGAGTCATCGTCACGAAGCCGGGCGAGTGGCGACTCCTCGAAGACATGCAGGACTGGTCAGGCACGTTCGGCGTAGAGGTCGAACTGCGAGACGATGACCGCTTCATCGCGACACTGGACGAGTTTGCTGACTGGGCAGACGGCCGCAAGCAGTTGCGGATGGAGTATTTTTACCGCGACATGCGGCGGAAAACCGACCTGCTGATGGACGGTGATCAGCCGGCAGGCGGGGAATGGAACTACGATCAGGAAAACCGCAAAAGCCTGCCGAAAGACGTTTCAGCGCCCGCGCGTATCACCTTCGACGTCGATGACATCACCGAGGAGGTGTTGGGCCTGGTCGAGACCCGCTTCGGCAATCACTTCGGCAGCCTGGACAATTTCGACTATGCGGTGACGCGTCAGGATGCTGAGGCCGCCCGGGACCATTTTATCAATGATATCCTTGCGAACTTTGGCGACTACCAAGACGCGATGGCGAAAGGCGAGGCCTTCCTCTGGCACTCGCTGCTGTCGGCTTACCTGAATTGCGGTCTTCTAGACCCTCTGGATGTGTGTCGCCGCGCAGAAACGGCCTGGCAGGAGGGCAGGGCGCCCCTGAATGCGGTTGAGGGTTTCATTCGCCAGATCATAGGCTGGCGGGAGTATGTGCGCGGGCTCTACTGGTACAAGATGCCCGCCTATCGCGAGACCAACTTCCTGGAAGCAAACCGCACGCTCCCAGACTTCTATTGGACAGGCGAGACGGACATGGCCTGCATGTCGGAGGCGATCGAGCACACGCGGAAATTTGCCTACAGCCACCATATTCACAGGCTCATGATCACCGGGAACTTCGCGCTTCTGGCGGGGATACATCCTGATGAAATCAATGAGTGGTATCTGGTTGTCTACCACGATGCCTATGAGTGGGTGGAGCTGCCCAACACACATGGCATGGCCATCTTTGCCGATGGTGGCGTGATG
>JBCBGD010000485.1:0-1131 GCA_038527085.1 Pseudomonadota bacterium
GGTGCAGGCGCTGGCGGCGCGTGTGACCGACCGGCGCCGCATCACCTATGGCTTCAACCGCCAGGCCGATGTGCGCGCCGTGAACGTGACCACGGATCTTTCGGGCTCGCATTTCGATGTCGCCCTGCGCCGGCCAGGCTCGGCCCAGCCGATGCTGATCGAGGGGCTCAGCCTGCCCATGGCGGGCGACCACAACGTCCAGAACGCCCTGGCCGCGATCACCGTGGCGCTCGAGCTCGGCGCGACCCATGACCAGCTGCGCGAGGCGCTTGGCGGCTTCGGCGGGGTCAAGCGGCGCTTCACGCCCGTAGGCGAGTGGCGCCCGCAAAAGGGCAAGCCACCGGTTCGCATCATCGACGACTATGGCCACCACCCGGTGGAGATCGAAGCCGTGCTCAAGGCCGCGCGCGCCATGGTCGGCTCCGGCCAACTTATCGCGGTGCACCAGCCCCACCGCTACACGCGCCTGCGGGACCTGTTTGACGCCTTCTCTGGCTGCTTCCATGCGGCCGATCATGTCCTCATCTCCCCGGTCTATCCGGCTGGCGAGGCGCCGATCGAGGGGATCAACCACGAGACGCTGGTCGCCAGCATTACAGGCCACGGCCACCGCAAGGCCGACGCTCTGGAAAGCCTTGACGCGCTGCCCGGCGCCATCGCCAAGCTGGCAAAGCCCGGCGCGATGGTCGTCTGCCTCGGCGCGGGCAGCATTTCCACGCACGCCGGGGGTCTTGCCGAGGCGCTCGTCCATCGGGCTGCGTCCTGAGCCCAGCACCAGCGGCCCGGCGTGCGGGCGTCAGGGGATCAGGCGTGGGTTTGGCCTTGGCACCGCCTCATGGCGGGCGGTTCAGCACCAGAAAGCACAATCGCTCGGCCTCCTGATAGGCGCTGGCGGCGAGGTCGAGCGTTCCGCCGCGCGCCAGGGCCGGGCGCATGCCGTGGACCAGTTTCAGCGCGGTCTTGCCGATGCGGCCACCCGCCCGCCACAGCCGTCTGGCATAGAGCCGGGCATAGCGCTCGGGATCGTCCAGCACACGGGCGAGCGCGGCAAACCGGGCTGCGAGGCGCGCGGTGGACACGACCAGAGCGGGCTGACCTGGCGCGTCGAATACGCCAGCGGAACGGGCAGGG
>JBCBGD010000486.1:0-1112 GCA_038527085.1 Pseudomonadota bacterium
TCGCTGAATTTCCTTCTGGAGCAAGGCAATCTCTCGCGCACCGAACGCTTCGAGACGCTCTTCCGGCTCGGCCAGCATCAAGACGCCATGGACTACATGCTCGCCAACAATCTGAAGCCGTCAAACGACTATCTGGTCGACATGTACCAGATGGGCTTCCTCTGCGAGGGCGATGAGTATGGCGGACCGGTCTATGATGCCGTAGAGCCAGACGGCACGCCGCGCGCCCTGCAGTATTGCGATTTCGGAAAATAAGGTTCGATCGCCACTCAACACTCAAAAAAACAACGCGCAGGCTCTATTGTCTGCGCGTTTGCATTTGGAGGAAATGCTGGTGTTGAGTGAGGTGGAGATCCGCACCGGTGGCCGCCTGAGGAGTGAGCGAAAACACAGACGACCGTGCGGGGTAAGGGGGGAGGGTGAATTCGCCCGGTGCGGATCTCCTGACTGGTTGGTTCAGCCTGCGTAGCGGCGCGTCCTCGCCCTGCGCCAAGCACGGCGCTCGCGGTTGAGGGCCTTGGGGGCCGCAGACGCCACCGAAGAGGCGTGCGCCTCGATTGCGTTGGGGCCAGACGGTGCCCGCTCAGTCGCTTGCAGTGCGGCTGCGCTTGGCGCTGGCACCTGGGCTGAGCGATTGGGGCTGAACATTTTTGTCTCCTGTTTGTGTTGCGATGACAGGAATATTTGTCGGCCCCATCAATTCTTCCAATCGAAAGAACTTCTCAACCCGATAGCCTCAGGCTATCAAAAACCATGCGCCCGACTCTTCGCCAACTTCAGTATATTGTCGCCGTTGCCGAGGCTGGCCGATTTGGCGATGCCGCGCGCCAGCTGAATGTCAGCCAGCCCAGTCTCTCGACCCAGGTCGCCGACGTAGAGGCGGCGCTTGGCGTGACGCTGATCGAGAGAAGCCGTGCTGGCGCGTTCCTGACGCCGCGCGGCGAGGAGTTCGTGCGCCGCGCGCGGATCATTCTGCGCCAGGTGGAGGACCTGAAAGCAGCGACCCAACACGAAGCAGGGACACTGTCAGGGCGGATCAGGCTCGGCGTGTTGCCGACGATCGGCCCTTACCTCTTGCCATCAGCCGTGATGCGCCTGCACAGCCAATATCC
>JBCBGD010000487.1:0-1098 GCA_038527085.1 Pseudomonadota bacterium
GGCCTCGGCCTGGAGACTGTCGGCGGCAAGACCGACCGGCGCGGCGTCATCGAGACCAGCGGCAAGGGCCACTTCCAGGTCGCAGACGGCGTCTGGGCCATCGGCGATGCGATCCACGGGCCCATGCTCGCCCACAAGGCCGAGGATGATGGCGCCGCGGTGGCCGAACTCATCGCCGGCAAGGCGGGCCATGTGGACTACAATCTCGTGCCCAGCGTGGTCTACACCAACCCGGAGATCGCCTGGGTCGGCAAGACCGAAGAGGAGCTGAAAGAGGCGGGCATCCCTTACAAGACCGGCAAATTCCCCTTCATGGCCAACTCCCGTGCGCGCACCAATCACGAGACAGAAGGCTTTGTGAAAATCCTTGCCCACGCCGAAACCGACGCGATCCTCGGTGCTCATATGATGGGTGTCGGCGTTGGTGAAATGATCGGCGAGGTCTGTGTGGCGATGGAGTTTGGCGGCTCGAGCGAGGACATCGCGCGCACCAGCCACGCCCACCCCACCATGAGCGAGGCCATCCGCCAGGCGGCCATGGGTGTCGAAGGCTGGACCATGCAGATGTAAGGCCCTGCTTTTACGAAGATTGTCCCGCCGCGCTGCACTTTCTTTGCGCGCGGGCCTCGATTCTGCCGACATCCTCGGTTTAGGCTGTTGGCATGTTGACCCACCCCGCCGCCGGATGGCGCTTGCGCCTGTATGAGGAGAGCGACAAAGCCGCCTGCGAGCAGATCTTTGCCGACTGCGTGCGCCAGTTCACCTGGCTTGCCGTTCCCAAGCCCGCGCCGGAAAGCTGGGTCGACACGCGCCGCAACGTCACGACCTGGGTCGCAGAGGTCGGCGAGGACCATCCCGAAGTCGTCGGCTTCCTCATGCTGTCGGGCCGCACCGCCTATGTGAACTACCTTCTGGTGGATCTGGATTGGCGCTTTTGCGGCATCGGCCAGGGCCTGCTGGACCTGGCGCGCGACCATGCGGGGGTCCCGCTCACGCTCGATGTGGATGAGGAAAACGTCCGCGCCATCGCGGCCTACCGTGCCCTTGGCTTTGCGCCCCTGCGCACAGAGCAATCGGCAGGGCGCACGCTGATCCGGC
>JBCBGD010000488.1:0-1088 GCA_038527085.1 Pseudomonadota bacterium
GTGAGGCGGGCCAATTGGAGACCGGCCGCCATTTCGCCACTTGGGACGATCCCCACCCCAAGCCGAGCTACCTGTTTGCTCTGTGCGCTGGCGATTACGACGTGTTCGAGGACAGTTTCACCACCATGAGCGGCCGCGAGATCGACCTCGCCATCCACGTGGACAAGGGCGATGCCGAGCGGGCCGCCTACGCCATGGATAGCCTCAAGCGCTCCATGGCCTGGGACGAGGAAGTGTTCGGGCGCGAATACGATCTCGGCGTCTTCAACATCGTCGCCGTGCGAGACTTCAATTTCGGCGCGATGGAGAACAAGGGCCTCAACATCTTCAACTCCGTCTACGTGCTGGCCAATGAGACCACAGCGACGGACGCTGACTTTGAAGCCATCGAGTCCATTGTCGCGCACGAATACTTCCACAACTGGACGGGCAACCGCATCACCTGCCGGGACTGGTTCCAGCTCTGCCTGAAGGAAGGGCTCACGGTGTTCCGCGACCAGGAATTCTCAGCCGATATGCGCGCGCGCCCTGTTCAGCGGATCAAGGATGTTTCCCGCCTGCGCGCAAGGCAATTCGCTGAGGATGGCGGCCCGCTCGCCCATGCAGTGCGCCCGGACCAATATGCCAGCGTCGACAATCTCTACACCGCCACCGTGTACGAAAAGGGCGCTGAGCTGATCCGCATGCTGAAGACGCTGATCGGCGACGAGGCCTTCGCCAAAGGCATGACTCTCTATTTCGATCGTCTGGACGGCCAGGCCACGACGCTTGAAGACTTCTACAGCTGTTTCGAGGACGCCAGCGGCAAGGACCTGTCCCACTTCATGACCTGGTATCGCCAGCCGGGCACGCCGACCGTGAAGGCAGCGCACAGCTACGATCCGGAAACCGGAAAAGGCACGGTGGCGCTCACGCAGATCAATCCCGCAACGCGCGTTGAACCAAATCCTGTCCAGCTGCCGATCCCGCTGCGCTGGGCCTTGCCAGAGCATGCCGAGCAAGGCGGCGTGTTCATTCTGGAGAGTGAGACCGCAACGCTGAGCTATGAGTTGCAGCCTGGCACACCCAAGCCGCTGCTTAGCCTGAAC
>JBCBGD010000489.1:0-1051 GCA_038527085.1 Pseudomonadota bacterium
CTAGAGCGTCTTCATCTTTGACGGAATCGCTTGGGATTCCTTTCCGATCCGAATTCTGATTGACCATGGTCGCTGGGAAGGAGGCCAGCGGTCATGGGCAAGTTCTATTCGGTGGATCTTCGAGAGCGGGCTGTATTGGCTTATCTGGGTGGCGAGACCTGCCGTTCGGTCGGGGCGCGTTTTCAGATAGCGCCCTCCACCGTGGTCAAGTGGGCTGCGCTTCTGAAGCGCCAGGGCGACCTGAGGCCCGGCAAGGTCGGCGGCCATCGCAAGCGCGTTCTGGAACCGCACCGGGACTTCATCCTCGCGCGGATAGAGGACACCCCGCATCTCACACTCGACAGGCTGGCAGACTTGCTGGGCCAGCGCGGCGTCACAATCTCTGCGGTCGCCGTCTGGTCCTTTCTGAAAGCTGAGGGGCTGAGCTTCAAAAAAAAGCCTGTTCGCGACCGAGCAGTTGCGTCCTGACGTGGCCCGCAAGCGCCGGTTCTGGAAGCGGATACAGGCCGGGCTCGATCCGCATCGGCTTGTGTTCATTGACGAAACCTGGGTGAAAACGAACATGGCCCCGCTTCGGGGCTGGGGGCCGAAAGGCGCGCGCCTGCTGGGCCGGGCGCCCCATGGCAAGTGGCGGACCCTGACCTTCCTGGCGGCCCTGCGCGCCAGCGGCCTGACCGCCCCGTGTGTGTTCAATGGGCCGATCAATGGCGAGGCCTTCCGCGCCTGGGTCGCCCAGATGCTGGTGGAGACCCTGTCGCCCGGCGACATCGTCGTGTTGGACAATCTTGGTTCCCACAAAGGCGAAGAGACGCGCCGTCTGATCCGCGAGGCCGGAGCGCGGCTCTGGTTCCTGCCGCCCTACAGCCCCGACCTGAACCCGATCGAACAGACTTTCTCGAAGATCAAACAGGCCATGCGCACCGCCCAGGAGCGAACAGTCGAAGCCGTGACCCAACGCACCGGAAAGATCGTCAACACTATCTCCCCGGCAGAATGCAACAACTACATCGTCAACGCCGGCTATGCTTCCGCTGAAACTTAAGGTGCTCTA
>JBCBGD010000490.1:0-987 GCA_038527085.1 Pseudomonadota bacterium
CCCAGCGACCATGGTCAATCAGAATTCGGATCGGAAAGGAATCCCAAGCGATTCCGTCAAAGATGAAGACGCTCTAGGGGCGGGCGCTTAAGGCAGAAACGACTGGCCAAAAACTCAGACCTCAGCCCAATTCGATGAGCCGGCTCTACCGGGCCTGGGTTTCCCACGGCCCTTGCGGCGTCCCGGTCCAGCCCGTTTGCGTCATGCATGAGCGGCCCGTGTCGTCCCCCTCGCACTGTTCCACCTTCACCCAGTCCACCAGAAGCTCGGCTGGAAACGCCCCCGGATCGATACCTCTACCATTCTTCTGTTCTGCCAGATTTCCACCGACCGCGAGGTTGAGCATCAGGTAGAATGGCTCGTCGAAAGGCGCATGACGGCGCCCCTCGGCCCCCGGCGCCTCGGTGTACCAATCCTCGCTTTCAATGCGCATGAAGGCTTCGCCATCGACGAACCACTGGATAGCGTCCTCTGCCCATTCGATGCTGTAGACCCGCCATTCCCGGGATGGGCCCACGTCTTCGTCTCCCTTTGTGGTGAGGAAGAGATAGGTGTTGTCGGGGATCACGCCTCCGAAGTGGAGCGCGCCGGATGTGCGCCGCTCAACACCGCTGAAACACTCTTCGCACGGCGTTTCCAGGTTGGTTGCCTCCATAATGTCGATCTCGCCGGACAAGGGCCAACCGCCATACGCATCGTCTTCCGGCATCATCCAGAAAGCTGGCCATGTGCCCTGCCCTTCTGGCAGCTTCAACCGAGCTGAAAACCGGCCATAGCGCCAACTCGCCAGGCCTTTCGAGCGGATCTTGCCAGAGGTGTAGGACTGCGTGCGCTCACCGCCCGGTGCTCCTTGCATCCCTTCGGGAAACAAAGGCCCCGTGAACGCCTCCTCGCGCGCCTTCAGAAGCAAGATCCCGTCTTCGACTTCCACATTTGCTTCGCGGCCTGTGTAGCATTGGCGTTCATTGTTGCCGCCCCCCCAACAGG
>JBCBGD010000491.1:0-984 GCA_038527085.1 Pseudomonadota bacterium
TTTGCCTGCCGCACCGCGCCGGACGGCGAAAGCGGATTTGCCATGGGCCACGATCCGAAAGACGGCGTGGACGTTGTCCTCCTCGACCTGCACATGCCTGGTCTGTCGGGCCTGGAAACCCTTGAGCGCCTGTCCGAGCGCCGGCCAGACCTGCCTGTCATCGTTCTGACCGCCACGGGCGGGATCGACACGGTGGTCCAGTCGATGCGCGCCGGCGCCATCGACTTCTTCGTGAAACCGGTCAGCCCCGAGCGGGTGATTGTCTCCATTCGCAACGCGCTGAAGATGAGCACGCTGTCGGGCGAAGTGAAGCGCCTCTCGCGCAAGGCCGAAGGCGGCATGGCGTTCGACGACATGATCGCCGCTGCGCCAGCCATGCGTACCGTGGTGAAGCTCGGCCAGCGCGCCGCAGCCTCTGACATTCCCGTGTTGATCCTTGGCGAAAGCGGCGTCGGCAAGGAGGTCGTTGCCCGCTGCATCCAGGGCGCGAGCGAGCGGGCTGGCAAGCCCTTCGTCACCGTCAATTGCGGCGCCATCCCCGAAAACCTCGTTGAGAGCATCCTCTTTGGCCACGAGAAAGGCGCGTTCACAGGCGCTGTCTCGAAATCCCTCGGCAAGTTTGTCGAGGCCGATGGCGGCACGCTGTTCCTGGACGAGATTGGCGAGCTGCCCCTCGACATGCAGGTGAAACTGCTGCGCGCTCTGCAGGAAGGCGAGGTCGATGCCGTCGGCTCGCGCCGCCCGACAAAAGTCGACGTGCGCATCATCTCGGCCACCAACCGCGATCTCGCCCAGCAGGTCAAGGACGGCACCTTCCGCGAAGACCTGTTCTACCGCCTCAACGTCTATCCCGTGGATGTGCCCAGCCTGCGCGAGCGGCGCGAGGACGTGCCCGCCCTGGTCGAGCACTTCATCACCCGTTTCAATGCCGCTGAAGGCACCAAGATCCTCGGTGCGCAGGACGATACGCTGAAACTGCTTTGC
>JBCBGD010000492.1:0-983 GCA_038527085.1 Pseudomonadota bacterium
GTAAGGGCTGAGGCAAGCTGAAAAGGAGCCGGAGGCCCCATGTCCCGCGAAATCCCGTTCTACCAGGTCGACGCCTTTGCGAGCGCGCCCTTCAAAGGCAACCAGGCTGCTGTCATGTTGCTCGAAGACGGATTTCTGGCCGACGACACGCTCCAGTTCATCGCAACAGAAAACAATGTCGGCGAGACGGCCTTTCTGGTGCCCGATGGCGAGGGCGCCTGGCTGCTACGCTGGCACACGCCGGCTGTGGAAGTGCCTTTGTGCGGACATGCGACGCTTGCCGCGGCCCACATCCTGTTCAACGATGGCGGCTTTCAGGGCGATGAAATCACCTTCCGCACCCGCATGAGCGGAGAGCTGCGCGTGAAGCGTGCGCCGGGCGGCTATGTCATGGACTTTCCTGCCGCGAAGATCGCCGAGATCCCCGTGACGGACGAGATCGCCGAGGCCCTTGGGGCGCGGCCGATCCGCGCCTGGGCGGGCCCCTATGGCGCAGTGCAGTTCGAAACGCCGGAAGAAATCGTCGCGCTCAGCCCGGACTTTCCAAAAGTCGGCGCTTTGGACTTCGAGCCTGCACACCTGAATTACATGCCAGGCACGCTGGCCGCCTTTGCGTTTGGCGAGCGCAGCGGCGCAGAGGTCACGTCGCGCTTTTTCGGCCCGTCCGCCGGGCTGAATGAAGATCCAGCCACAGGCAGCTGGCACTGTATGCTTGCCGTGATCGCCGAGACGCTCACGGGCAAGGACACGATGCGCTGCTATCAGGCCCATCCCGGCCGCGGGGCGGACATCACGACCCATTTGAATGGCGAGCGTGTGTTCCTGACCGGTCAGGCCTTCACGGTGATCCGCGGCATCTTCACTGTGCCGGACTAGGCCGCGCAGCTCTGCCCTTGCGCTGGGCCAGCCAGACACCGGCGAGGATGAGCGCCAGAGCGAGCGCCATGTCCCAGCCGATCTGCTCGTTCAGGAACGCCGCGCCG
>JBCBGD010000493.1:0-976 GCA_038527085.1 Pseudomonadota bacterium
CGCGGTCACAGTTTGCGGCTGCAGGTTGGTCTGAACTGGGGCCGGCACGTCGGGAATGCCGTCACCGTCAAGATCAAGTCCGGCCAGAACGGCATCAATCGCCTTCTCCGTCCCACGCGCCTGACGCGAGGACTCCCGGAACAGCTCCTCGAAGATCTTCGTGTAGGCTTGCCCGGCCTCGTCCTGGGTTGCCGCCAGTTCGTCGGCAGGCACATCTTCAAGCACCGTGCCGCTTGCATCGGTCAGCTGCATCGTCTGGGGCTCACCGATCAGGTGGACCGTGTAGCCCTCGGTCGCATAGGCCACGCCCTGGTTCGTCTCTGCCCAGCCGATCTTGCGCTGGCGGGTCATTTCAATGAGGCGGTCAAGCAGCTTCTTTGTGGACGGATGCATCATCGTCGGTGTTGCCTTTTCGTTCGTAAGGAACCTTGTCTGTGGTTTACCGCGCCCGGAGCGCGTTTTCAAACATGCAGACTGCCAAATAACGGCGTTTCAATGGTATTTCTCAGCATTCTGCAGATTTGTCGTTCGCAGATGCCCAGGCGCTGAACCTGCCGACACAATCACTCGTGCGCCGTGTATTCTAACGGACTGATTCCGTACGAATAAGAATGCGGTTCAGCGCACATCGTTCGGCGGGAAATACGACATCTCACTAAGGATAGCGCCGACCTGAAGGGCGGCATCGCCTTGATCAATCGCGCCAGAAAAGCTCTCCGGCGCATCGAAGACCCAGCGAAAAACGATCCGGCCGGTCTCATCGCTCACGCTGCACACCACAGATCGCGCCGCCCGGTCCTCCCCGGCGAGGCAGTCTGCGCCCAGTTCAGCGGGCAGCGCCCCGAGTGACGTCTGACCGACCTGCGTCCCGACCGGACCAGCCACAGCCGCGCTGCCCGTCTCGACCTCGCTGACGTGCCCCTTGTCCCAATCTGGCCAGACGGTCGCGATAAGTCCCCGGCCACCGGGTTCCCTC
>JBCBGD010000494.1:0-967 GCA_038527085.1 Pseudomonadota bacterium
AGAGGGCAAATCCACGCCATGCTGACTGCAGCAGGCGCTAAACCCGGCGATACGGACCTGTTCCTGATGGATTGGCTCGCCTAGCGGCCGGTTGGGTTCCCGGGTGTCGACTCGTCGGTCTGGGGCAGCGCCACGGTGCCGATGGAGCCGAGCAGCTGTTCCAGGAAGGTCAGCTGGCGGCCGAGGGTCGGCGTCTCACGTGAGGCGTAGTTGATCACCTCGCCATCGGTGATGTCGTACTCCAGAACCTCTTCGACCACATCGGTGTCGTTGAAGCGGATCCCGATGATCGTTCGGTTCGTCACCCTCGGGCGATAAAAGGCGAGCTGGCCCTTCTGGGTGGTCATGTAATACCAGGTGTTGTCGTCGAATACGGACTTGGTGGACGGGCTGCCAAGACGCGCCAGGACGCTCGTGCGGGTGTCGATTCCGGGCTCCATCTCCACCGGCAGGGCGTCGTCGGCAACATAGCCGTTGAAGCTCGTGATCGGCGAGATGCAGCCGGTCATCAGGACGCACGACGCGATCAAAGATGCGGCAAGGACAGGTTTGCCCATGGAAAATCTCCTCATAGTGGCGATATCGGTAGGGCGCGCGCCTCATTTTGACAAGCCGCTGGAGACACCCCGATGGCATTCCTCAAGAGACTGTTTTCAAAGCCCGACCCGAAGGCTGAAGCGGCAAAGCGCCTGGCCGACGCCGTGTTCGCCGGAGCGCGCCAGCCGGGCCTGTTCTTGAAGGGGTATGCGCGCGACGATTTTGACGGGCGCTTCCAGATGGCCGCCTTGCATGGCGGGCTCGTAATGCGCCGGTTGAAGGTGCTCGGCGGAGAGGCTCTGGTGGTGTCGGAAAAGCTTGGCGAGGCGCTGTTTGACCGATTCGACTATGCTTACCGCGAAGAAGGCGTGGGCGACGCGTCGATCGCGCGGAAGGTGCGCAAGCTCGGCGAGCGGTATTTTGGCCTCGC
>JBCBGD010000495.1:0-960 GCA_038527085.1 Pseudomonadota bacterium
CGTGAAGGCAGGCCCGCGCGCCTGTCCCGTGAGGCCATCAAGGCCCGAAGGTACGTCGACGCTGACCACCGGGCCTGATTGGCTCGCCAGTTCTGCTGCCGCACCAGACAAACGCCGCGATAGTCCGGCGCCATAAAGCGCATCCAGCGTCACGTCGCAGGGGGCCGAAATGGCGTCCTCAAGTGGATGGACCTCGCCGGCCCAGTCCGCCGCTGCCAGTGCGGCGTCGCCCGTAAGTGCGGTGCGGTCCACCGCGCAGAAAACCTCGACATCGCGGCCAAGTGCGGTGAGCGCGCGCGCCGCCACAAAGCCGTCGCCGCCATTGCCGCCTGGGCCGCTGAGGATGCGGACCCTGCCTTGTGGAAAGCTTGCCTGCAGATGCGCGGCCACGGCCTCGCCTGCCCGGCGCATGAGCGTGTAGCCCGGCGTGCCAGCGGCGATCACCTCGGCCTCGGCAAGGCGCATATCTGAGGGTGTGATGATCGGGCGGTGCATGGCCCCGGCGTAGACCCAATCGCGACGCCGATCAATCAGGCCGCAGCGAGCAATTCCTGCGCGTTACCGAGCTCTGAAATCTGGGCGATTGCGCGCTGGTAAGCCACCGGCTTGGCAATGTTGAGCCGGGCGCGGGCTTCGGCCAGGGGCTCGTGCATCAGGGCGATGATGTCTTCCTCGATGATGCTCGAGGCAGCCTTGCCGTTGCGCTTGCCTTCATGGTGGCAGGCCATGACATCGATATGCTTCGGCATGGCTTTCCGGATCTGCCGCGTGCCCATGAAGGAGATGAAGATCACCCCCCGCCCGCCATGCTGGCCCCACGTGAAGCCGAGCAATGAAGCCTCACCGAGGGCGTCGCGGCCGTAGCCTGACAGGACATGGAAGAGATCGTGGGTGTCGCGAAGGCGGTTGCCGAACCAGCGCAGCGTGTCGTCGTGGTCATCGCCGTAGAACTTGTCGGAC
>JBCBGD010000496.1:0-957 GCA_038527085.1 Pseudomonadota bacterium
CCGGGCCCCGCGTGGTTGAGCACATGGTCGACACCGTTTTCTATTTCGAAGGCGAGCGTGGCCACCAGTTCCGCATTCTGCGCGCGGTGAAGAACCGGTTCGGCCCTACTGACGAGATCGGCATCTTCGAGATGCATCAGTACGGGCTTGCGCCAGCCAAGGAGCCGTCTGCGCTGTTTCTGTCTGCCGACGGTGACGTGGAAGGTGGCGCGGCTGTGTTTGCGGCCATGGAAGGCTCGCGGCCCGTGCTGGCGGAGGTGCAGGCGCTGGCGGCCCAGTCGAGCTATGGCACGCCGCGGCGGTCGGTGGTGGGTTGGGACAGCTCGCGTCTGGCCATGGTGCTGGCCGTTCTGGAGGCGCGGTGCGGCATCACGCTGGCGGGCCGGGACGTTTACCTCACCGTGGCGGGCGGATATCGGATCGCGGAGCCCGCAGGCGACCTTGCCGCGGCGGCGGCGCTGCTCAGCTCCCTGAGTGAACAGTCCCCGCCTCGTCGCGCGGTCTATTTCGGTGAAGTCGCGCTGTCCGGCGCGATCCGCCCCGTGGCGCGCATGGATGCGCGTCTGAAGGAAGCCGCAAGGTTGGGCTTCGATGTGGCGTTTGTGCCCGAAGGCAGTTCTGCGTCAATTGCCGGGTTGACGATCAAGCCCCTTTCCCGGCTTAACGATCTGGTCTCCCACCTGGCGCCGGATGTACAGAATGACTGAGGCGATTACGCCATTTGATGCCGCTGTAATCACATTGGTGATCCTGTCTGCGCTCATGGCCTTGGCCCGGGGGTTTATCCGCGAATTGGCGACGCTTGGCGCCTTCATCTGCGCCTTCACGGCGGCTTACTTCGCGCGCGGCGCCCTGCGTGGGCCTGTGTCAGCCATGCTCCCGGAAAGCGCGTCATCCTGGCTACCGGACATCGTCATCATGGTGAGCGTTTTCATCATCGTTTATGCGGGTGTGGCC
>JBCBGD010000497.1:0-603 GCA_038527085.1 Pseudomonadota bacterium
GTCGACCTCAGCGACTTTCGCCTCGTCTGGGAGCGCCACACCGAATTCATTCGCTACACCTTCATTTCGCCCGCCGAAGCGCCTCGGCTTGCTGGGCAAACCTCTCAGGGCGAAGCGCAGCGCCTGAAAGGGCTTGGACACCTCGCCCACGAGCAGGATCCAGCCGCCGTAATGGCTGAAATCATTGATTTCCTACCCTCACCCCCTGCCTCGCCCTAGGTCTCTAGAAATTCAGGCTCCAAGGAGGCGCGTGTGTCCGCCCTGCCAGAAAATCATCCCCAGCGGTTTGTGCTCAGCAACGAAGTGCATGCTCGCCCACCTGAGCCGATTTCGCCGCCGACCCGCGTCTCGATCATCGCGATGAAGCTAGATGGGCCCTACAGCGATGAGGACCGCCAGCGCGTTGTCGAACTGACCGAGCGTTATGGCGCGGTGCCGCCGGCTACAAATGCCAAGCACTATAGTGTCGACCTCAGCGACTTTCGCCTCGTCTGGGAGCGTCACACCGAATTCATTCGCTACACCTTCATTTCGCCCGCCGATGACAAGCCCTTCTCCGAGCCAGCCATCGCTGCGGTGCCTGAAGACTGGCTGCGGTCCCTG
>JBCBGD010000497.1:613-951 GCA_038527085.1 Pseudomonadota bacterium
GGGAGCTCATTGTGGCCACCCATGCAGAAATCCTTCCCGAAGCCGCCGTCAAGGACGACATCGATGCGCTGGCGAAGACCCATTTCAGCGGCCATGCCCTGATCGGCAGCGACATTGCCGACGGACGCGCGACCGCGATGACAGACTTCCGAATCCACAAGGATGGCTTCAGCCGCTTCCTCGTCATCGACCGGGGCATGTCGCCGTGGGTGGCGGGCCGCGTGCTCCAGCGCTTGCTGGAGATCGAGACCTACCGCGTCGTTGCCCTGCTCGGCCTGCCCGTGGCGCAAGGCGTGGTGCCCGCCCTGACAGGATGGGAGCGCGACCTTGCCAGCATT
>JBCBGD010000498.1:0-941 GCA_038527085.1 Pseudomonadota bacterium
ACGGCCTTGGTGATCTCTGCAATGCTCGCATCACTCGGATCGGACGCTGGCACGTCTTCGCCGAGAATGCGCGTCAGCCGCTCCGTGACAATTCGCGCAGCAGCCTGCGGCGCAATTTCTTCTGCAGGCGCATCAGTGATGACTGTCTCATCTTCCTGATCGGGCGTGTCCTGGTCGGCTGCCGTTTCCGCCTCTGGCTCATCCTCGCCTGTTTCTTCGCAGGGTAACAGCCCTTCCGTCGGATCGCGTGGGTGGAGGATCGCGGTCGCAAGGTCCAGCATCGGCCGCACGACAGGCGTGGCGGCAGGCGTCGGCCCGCCGGGCACCTCCAGGAATAATGCGCGTTCCGCAGCCCTTCGCCGCACAAGCGCATCCACGACGATCACGCGGCCATCAACCCGCGCCTTGCGCCAGGCCGCCATCGCTTCTGCCGCGTTCAGCTTCGCGCCGGAATTGACCAGCGCAAACACATCGCTGTCGAGGAAGTTGTCCAGCCCGATGTTGAAGGCGGCAGAAGCGATGGCGGCCTGGCGAAAGGCGCGGGTTGATGGCCGCGTGATCGTCGTGGATGCGCTTGTGCGGCGAAGGGCTGCGGAACGCGCATTATTCCTGGAAGTGCCTGGCGGACCGACACCTGCCGCGACGCCTGTCGTGCGGCCGATGCTGGACCTGGCTACCGCGATCCTCCACCCACGCGATCCGTCTGAGGGGCTGTTGCCCTGCGAAGAGACAGGCGAGGATGAGCCAGAGGCGGAAACGGCAGCCGACCAGGACGCGCCCGGCCAGGAAGACGAGACGGACATCCCCGATGCGCCTGCAGAAGAAATTGCGCCGCAGGTTGCCGCGCGCAATGTCACGGAGCGCCTGACGCGCATTCTCGGCGAAGACGTGCCAGCGTCCGATCCGAGTGATGCGAGCATTGCAGAGATCACCAAGGCCGT
>JBCBGD010000499.1:0-935 GCA_038527085.1 Pseudomonadota bacterium
TGATGATGCCAGCGCGCGCGCCACTACGCCTCAGGTCTCGGCGCGCTGGCCTTCAGGTTGAGCGCCTTCTTCGAATGCCTTGATCTCGGCTTCGGTCATGTTGTCGAAAAAGTTGAAGCTGCGATTGTATTCGCCCGCATGGCGCTGGCAGAACCAGTGATGCCCGCGCGCATTTCGCTTGGGAGCCTTGTGCTCGCCCGCCAAATCGCAGCCTTTATGCTCGCAGACGCGCGTTTTCGCCGCTTTTTCCCGCGAGACGTCGTCTGCGGGCGGCTTGATGCGGATGTCGCGAAACTTCACCCGGTATGGAAAGGCATCATCCATGGCGCGATATATTAGCTGTGTTCGTAAAGGAGACTAGAATTGACAAACAGAACGGAAAGGATTCTCGAAAAACTCTCCGAGGCCTTCACGCCCGAAACGCTGGAGGTGGTCGACGATTCCGCCCGCCACGCCGGACATGCTGGCGCTGCACCGGGCGGAGAGACCCACTACAACGTCACCATTGTGTCGCAGGCCTTTGATGGGCTGTCGCGGGTCCAGATCCAGCGAACAATCCATATGGTTCTTGCTGACGAGTTTGAAAGTGGCCTGCATGCGCTCAGCCTGAAGGCCAGCGCGCCGAGACCTGAGGCGTAGTGGCGCGCGCGCTGGCATCATCAGCGGATGCGGGCGCGGAAGCTGATGGCAAATTCCGGGTCAGGGTCGCCGAAGTTCATCTCCCCCTTGGGATTAAGGCAGATGTAGGTGACAGCCGGATCATAGGGCGCAGTGGGCGTGTAGGTGCAGCTTGCAAAGTCCGCGGGCCGGGTTGCTGCATTGGAAAACGCCACATCGGTCGATGGCACAAAGAAGAGGCCTGATCCGCTGTCGGACCAGCCTACGATCTCGTCGCCGAACTCCGGCGTGGTGCCGTAGAACAGCTCGACTTCGCC
>JBCBGD010000500.1:0-882 GCA_038527085.1 Pseudomonadota bacterium
GGCGATCAAGAACCGCGAGTTCATCGAGGCGGCCCGTGCCGCAGGTGTCGGCCAGGTCGCCATGATACGCCGCCACATTCTACCCAATGTGATCGGCCCCGTGGCGGTCTACGTCACGCTGACCATTCCCGTCGTGATCCTGGCCGAGAGCTTTCTCTCCTTCCTTGGGCTTGGCGTGAATGAGCCTCTGACATCGCTTGGCGTGCTGATCAGCCAGGGCGCAAACGAGATGCGCGACCGGGCCTGGATGCTGCTGATCCCGGCCGGCACGATGGCAGTGACGTTGCTGGCGCTGAACTTTCTGGGCGATGGATTGCGCGACGCGCTCGATCCCAAGGAGCGCTAGCGGAGGCGGCGCACCCGGAAGGCGCGCCCGCCGTCCAGTTTCATCTTGAAGCTGCCAAGGGCGGCGCGCTGGACCTCGGCCTCCTCGATGCCGCGCAGGGAGAACATGCGGCTTTCTGTCTGCACCCAGACCTGGCCGTTCTCCAGCGTGATGACCGCCTTGTCCAAGGCATTGCGCTCAATGTTCGTCACGGCGACGGTGATGCTGTCGAGTTGACCGTCATCATCTTTGTCTCCGCCGAGCCGTGGCAGGGCGAGCGCAGGCAGAGAGGGCAGGGACAGGCCGAACGTATCGCGCTGAACATTCTCGACCTCTTCCCGCGTGATGGTCGTGATCTCGCCGGCCTCTTCGGCCTCTTTAAGACGACCGACGGCAGCGTCGTAACAGGCAAGGCGCGCCAGATCGTCATCGGTCTCGGCGCAGGCATAGATGGCGGCGGTCGAGGCATTGGCGTCGTCCGCCATAGCGCCAGCGGCGAAAACAATGGCGCCGGTTGCGGCGAGAAGAATTTGTCGAGCCATGTTCATTTCCTGCTC
>JBCBGD010000501.1:0-847 GCA_038527085.1 Pseudomonadota bacterium
AAATCGCCGCGCGAGGCGATCGACGCGGTCATGTTCGAGACCATGGGCGAGGCCTGATGGCCAGCGCTCCGGCGCGCGTTGTTCTCGTCGGCGCCGGAAACATCGGCGGCGCCATCGCGTCGGGTTGGCTGGAAGCCGACCCGCCCCTTCGCCCGAAGATTGTCGATCCCAATCCCAGCCAGACCGTCCAGGCGTGGTCAGACGCTGGCAGAATCGACCTGAATCCGTCCCCCTCCCCCGCGGGCGTTCTGGTCGTCGGCGTGAAGCCGCAGATGTTCCCGAAGGTCGTCGACACGCTCAAGGCGTGGACCGGGCCGGACACGCTCATCATCTCGATCATGGCAGGGGTCACGCTGACAGGCCTCGCTGGCGCGCTTCAAACGCAGAAATGCATCCGCGTGATGCCGAACACGCCGGGCGCGATCGGAAAAGGCGTCGCGCTTGTCAGCGCCGCGCCCGCCTGCACCCAAGCCGACATCGACACCGCAAAAGCCCTCCTCGGCCCGCTTGGCCATGTGGAAGGCCCGATGGACGAAGCCATGCTCCAGACCGCCACGGGCCTGTCAGGCTGTGGGCCGGCCTATGTCTTCCTGCTTGCGGAAGTCCTCGCCAGCGCCGCCGAAAAACTCGGCGTTCCCGCGGACATGGCCGCCCGCCTCGCGCGTCACACCATCGATGGCTCGGCGAGCCTCTTGGCCGCCAGCGACCAGCCCCCGGCCGAGCTGCGCCAGGCGGTCACCTCCCCCAATGGCGTCACCCAGGCCGCGCTAGAGGTCTTGATGGCCGACGGCGCGATGCCATCTCTGTTTGAAGAGGCATTGAAAGCCGCCCTGGCCCGCGACAAGGC
>JBCBGD010000502.1:0-846 GCA_038527085.1 Pseudomonadota bacterium
GTCACCGCTGCCGCCGCGATGAGGCTAGAGACATCGGACATGGCCGTGGACCAGGCGACGGGGTTCATCGCCTGGCTGCCGACATGGAAGGACACGCCAAGCTTCTGGGCCACCTTCCGCGTCGCGCGCAGCAGGCCCGGCACGACATCCTCGCTGGCGCCAAACTTGCCCGTCAGGGGCACCGTCGCACCCTCATTTGACACGCCGATACGCACCACCAGCGTCAGGTCGCGCGCGTGGCCGGTGGCGTCCAGAATCTTCTCAAGCTCTGCGTGACTGTCGAGCACAAATCGGCGCACGCCATGGACGTGGTAAGCTGCCGCGATCGCATTGCGGTTCTTGATCGGGTGCATGAAGGCCAGCGTCGCCTCAGGCAGCAGCGTAGCAGTCGCCTCCACCTCAGTCGGCGAGGCCACATCAAAACCGCGCAGGCCTGCCGCCCAGAGATCGCGCAGGATATGCGGGGCCGGATTGGCCTTCACCGCATAGAACACCTCGCCCGGAAACCTGCCGAGAAACCAGTTCGCCGCCGCGCGCAGCCTGTGCGGTCGATAGCAGAACACGGGCACGTCTGGCGCATGCTCGGTGACAAAATCGGAAACGCGGGCCGCGTGGTCCATCGCCTGCTCCAGTTACATGGGCTCAAAAACCCGCCTGTGACTGGCGTTAGTGCGTGGATCGCCCCTGCGCAGGGCCACGATGTCCGCCGTGGCGGGTACATATGCGGGCAGGCCCGCTACGGCAAGGGATTTGTGCCAGCCGCGCCGGGTTTCTTGCAGGTGTCACACACCGCCCGTAAAAGGGCGCAAACGGGCTCCGGAGGCCGAACACTCATGCCGTTCAAGC
>JBCBGD010000503.1:0-842 GCA_038527085.1 Pseudomonadota bacterium
CCCCGCGCGACCTTCGAAAAGAGCACATAGCCTGCCACCAGGATAGCCGCGCCAACCGCAAGAAGATCACCGTAAAGGTCGGCCTTTCCATCGGCGGGACCGCCCTGGGAGAGCAATCCTGCGCCCGTCATCGCAATCAGCACGGCTATGCCCCAGAGCAGCGTCGGTCGCTCGCGCAGGACCATCCAGGCCAGGAACCCGACGCAGATATTGCCGAGGTTCACGATGAAGGTGGCGTTTGCCACCGTGGTCCGCTCCAGCGCCCAGTGCCAAAGCGCAATGTCGAGCGCGAAGCACACCCCTGCGAGGATCACCGCGGGAACAGGCTTGGCGGGTCCGCGCCGCTGGATCAGCACCAGGGCGGTCAGCAGGATCGGCAGTGCGAAGATGTAGCGCCACATGGCGATCGCCTGCGGCCCGAGCGTGTCGAGGCCGAGGCGCAGGCCGATCGGCGCAAAGCCAATGCAGATGCCTCCGCACAAGACAGAAACCGGCCCGATCCAGGCCCGGCCCACGCCCTGATCCGCTGTCACCGTGTCTGTCATTCAAAGCCCCGCTAGTGCCAAGACATCGTTTGGCGATAGGCCCTCTGCGCGCAGGGCGGCAAGTGATTTCGACTTGTGCGACTTGGACAGGCGCTTTCCATCCGGCCCAAGCAGAAGCCTGTGGTGGCGATAAATCGGACGCGGCCAGTCCATGAGCGCTTGCAGCAGCGTGTGAATATGCGGCGCGTCGATCAGGTCTTCCCCGCGGATGACATGGGTGATGCCTTGCAGGGCATCGTCGTGGCAGGCTGCGAGATGATACGCCGCCGGGCTGTCCTTGCGCGTCAGGGCGATGTC
>JBCBGD010000504.1:0-751 GCA_038527085.1 Pseudomonadota bacterium
CGTTATCCTTATTTGAATCATCAAGCCGTTTCTTCCCCTATCAGGAGTGGCTCACGCTTGTGATCCACGCGGTTGCTGCTGCTCTGGTCATCGGTGCGATCGCTTACGACAGACCGCGCGAACCCGCTGACGATCCGCCGGCGGCCAACGATGATTGACGCGCCAGAAACAGCACATGGTCCCAAAGAAGGTCGCCCATGATCGATACCAATGCGTTGAGCGCCGCGATGCAGCCGCTGGCCGGCGTAATCCTTTCACCGCCCAGCGAAGACGACCGCGACGCCATTCGCGCGGCTGCGGACGATCCGGAGACGTGGACCTGGTTTGGCTTTCGCGCAGATGGCGATCATTTCGAGACATTCTGGCCGCCTTTCTGGGATCATCATCAGCCGCCGAGCGAGGTTCGCTGGATTGTGCGTTTCGAAGGCGAGATCGTCGGTGCAACGTCATTCCTTGACGTACAGCCCCGCCACAAACGCCTTGAGATCGGCGGCACCTGGTATCGCGCGGACGTGCGCGCCACGGTCGTCAATCCCGCGGCGAAATTCCGGCTGCTTGAGCGCGCCTTTGCCTGCGGATTTGAACGCGTTGAGCTGAAGACGGACGCCCGAAACGCTCGCTCGCGCGCGGCAATTTTGAAACTCGGCGCCCGCTTCGAAGGCTTGCTGCGCAAGCATATGGTCAACCATGACGGCAGTGCGCGCGATACGGTCTATTACTCGATCCTGGCCGAGGAATGGCCCACTTTGCG
>JBCBGD010000505.1:0-743 GCA_038527085.1 Pseudomonadota bacterium
CTCGGCGAGGGTCTGGCCGGCATTGAATGTGGCCGAGCAGGTGAACGCGGCCTTGTAGCCTGCGACGCGTGCGGGATCGGCGACGTTCGAGGATTGCGCAACCGCACCTGACGGCACCAATAGCGCAAGGGCGAGGGCTGAGAGGGCAAGGCGCATGAACCGGACTCCAGATCTGTTTCGCGCTCCCCTTTCCCCAAACTCGCGGCGAGACTGTGGCGATTGTGAATGGATTTCAAGCTTTGTTCACATTGCAAAGCGGTAGGTGGCTGTGATTAGCGGATGCTGGCTCCATATTGAGCCCATGCTGCGCCCCGACCTCCTGTTGAAGCCGACCCCTGCAGGGCTCTACTGCCCACCCGGCGACTTCTACATCGACCCTGTGCGCACGGCCGTCGACCGCGCTGTCATCACCCATGGCCACGCAGACCATGCCCGCGCCGGACACGGCAAGGTGCTGGCCACGCCTGAGACGATCAATATCATGGCCGCGCGCTACGGTGAGACCTTTGCCAAGTCCCAGCAGGCCCTGCCGATCGGGGAGCATGTGGAAATCAATGGCGTGCGCGTTTCGTTCGCCCCCGCGGGCCATGTGCTCGGCTCGGCCCAGGCGATTGTTGACTATAAGGGCCTGCGCATGGTGTGCACCGGCGACTTCAAGCGCCGCCACGATCCGACCTGCGCGCCCTTCGAGGTCGTGCCAGGCACCCATGTCTTTATTTCCGAAGCGACCTTCGCCCTGCCCG
>JBCBGD010000506.1:0-695 GCA_038527085.1 Pseudomonadota bacterium
CAAAGGTGGATGAGGAAGTGGTCACGAAACCCGCTGCACCAAAGGCGGCGGAGTAGGCGCTTCGGCCTTGATCGCCGCGGCGCGCGCGTGTATGCACCAGCGCTCCGAAACAGTGCCGCCTTAGCTCAGCTGGTAGAGCATCGCATTCGTAATGCGGGGGTCAGGTGTTCAAGTCACCTAGGCGGCACCATTCAAAACCGGTCAGCGCGAAGCGATGGAAAATCGATCCAGCGGATCGATTTTAGGTTTTGAATGCCCCGGCAGGGGCCAAAGGCAACACAGTGCTGTCTTTCGGTTTTGAATGGATTCGCGAGGGGGTCTCGTGAGTGGAGATGCTCGGTGTGCTCCGACGCTGGCGCGTCGGCACCTGCGCCTTCGCGTTGCTCGTGTGGATTCTCAGAATCGGCTGCGCATTCTTGTTTGTCCCCGCTTCGCTGCGCTTAGCGATGGACTGCGCTCAGGGCTTCTGGGTCAAGCCGCCAACTCGTCCACAACACTAAACGTCGTCGCGATGAAGCCGCCACCTAACAGGCGCGTTTCGTCGGCAGGATCATACAGCACACAGGCCTGACCGCGCGCGACGCCGTGCTCGGGGTCGTCAAACATCACGGCGGGTTCGCCATCGCGCAACACTAGGCGCGCCGGAACGGGCGGACGGGTGGAGCGCACGCGCGCCAGCACAGGCGTTTGCGCTT
>JBCBGD010000507.1:0-689 GCA_038527085.1 Pseudomonadota bacterium
CCTTTGGCCATAGCGGACATCGTGAGGGACACAGATGATCCGGCATTCAAGTTGGCTGGCCCTTGCGGCGAGTGCGGCGCTTGAGGCCGCGTGTGGCGGAAACGATCCGGAAGCGAGTGCCGCCGCGACGCCTGGCGAGTACGGCATGCGGTATATCCATGTCGGCGCCGATGGCCGGGCGGTGAAAGCGAGGCAGGAAATCACGGTAGAGTAAGGCTTATCGGTTGGCCGGAACAACCGCCCCCGCGGCATGCCTTGTCATGGCTGACAGATGCGTGTGTTCTCGTGGTCCACTCGCACCGGGAGCGCCGTGATGGTCATTTTGAGGTGGGGCCTTGGCCTCCTGACACTTGGGCTCTTCGGTGCCGCCGCCTGGCTCTGGGAGCCCCACACCTCAAATCCGGACGCCGAAGCGCTCTCAGAATCGGCCAAGGCCTATGATGTCGAGATTATCCGCGACACCTGGGGCGTTCCGCACATCTTCGGAAAGACGGACGCGGACACGGCCTTCGGGGTTGGCTATGCCCATGCCGAGGATGACTTCGAGACCATTCAGGAAGTGGTTGCGGCCACGCGCGGCGATCTCGCCAACTATCGCGGCGCGGGGGCCGCCCCGACCGACTATCTGATCGCACTGCTGGACGTCTGGGGCACCATCGATGAGGGCTACGATGGGCGCGTGCCTGCCG
>JBCBGD010000508.1:0-679 GCA_038527085.1 Pseudomonadota bacterium
CCACCATTCCAGCCCGATCAGCGAGTCGAGCGCGCTTGCCGGCGCGATCCCGTCGGCGATTTGCTGGGACACGTCCGCGGCGTAGTTCGCCTTGGCGCTGTCTATGGTCAGAACGCCCTTGAACATCAAGATGCCGAGCAGCGCCTTCACCCAAACCCAGCCCTTGTCGAGAAAAGGCGTGTGGACGAGCATGGAGACGAGCCCTGAGAGCAGCCCGATGGCAAGAGACGGGACGAGAATGTAGCCGCTGACAATTTCCAGAGAGGAGCGCAAGCCCGCATAGGCGGCAGCGTCTTGCGGCGTGCCGACGACGAGAAGCACCATATAGGCCGCAAGCCCACCAATCAGGCCGCCGGCGGCCACGGTGTGCAGGATTTTCACGATTTTCCGCGCGCGCTGCATGCTGGGGCTCCATTGCAAACTCTGGCGAAAACTGTGGCGCACAGGGCGACAAGATCAAGGGGACGTTTGATCCAGCGCCAGCGAGTTTTTTCGTTTGTTCTCCGCTCCGCGATAGAACGCGCTCAGGGCTGCCTTGTTTGATCCCGTATCGCTGCGCTCACATGGATCGCGCTCAGGGCTGCTGGGCGCTTTTCATCCAGCACCAGTGCCCGCAGGCCCGATGGGGTGCGGTGATACAAGCTTAGCTCTTACATCAGCCTCATGGTGAGCGGAGACG
>JBCBGD010000509.1:0-644 GCA_038527085.1 Pseudomonadota bacterium
GAACAATTGCAATCGGATGCGACTCTGATTGCGCTGAACGCAGGGACCCATGCAGACTGGGTGAAACAGCACCGCACGGCGATTTCGATGCTTCTCAAAGAGGTCAAAACCTACACAAGAACGAAGCCGGGCTTTGCCCAATTCGCACTCGCCACGGATGCAGTGCGTAAGTTCATGCACAGCGTCAGCGAGCGTTAATTTTCAGGTAAAACGATCGGACCCACCGAACGGGGACTGTCCGGTGGGCCCTACTGGCCTCATCCGCAGGCTGGGTGGGGGGACGCACGCGGAGGCCAGATATCTTTTTGTGACATGATAGTCCCAACCGAGCTGTATATGGAGCGATCCTGGCCTCCGCGTGCGTCCCCCCACCCAGCCTGCGGATGAGGCCAGTAGGGCCCACCGGACAGTCCCCGTTCGGTGGGTCCGATCGTTTTACCTGAAAATTAACGCTCGCTGACGCTGTGCATGAACTTGCGCACTGCATCTGTGGCGAGTGCGAATTGGGCAAAGCCCGGCTTCGTTCTTGTGTAGGTTTTGACCTCTTTGAGAAGCATCGAAATCGCCGTGCGGTGCTGTTTCACCCAGTCTGCATGGGTCCCTGCGTTCAGCGCAATCAGAGTCGCATCCGATTGCAATTGTTC
>JBCBGD010000510.1:0-629 GCA_038527085.1 Pseudomonadota bacterium
CGGGACCTTCTCCCTCTCGAACCTCGGCATGTTCGGCATCAAGAATTTCGGCTCCATCCTGAACCCGCCCGAAGGTATGATTATGAGTGTCGGCGCAGGCGAGAAGCGCCCTGTGGTGAATGAGGCCGGAGAGCTCGAGGTCGGCACGGTGATGAGCGTGACGCTGACCTGCGACCACCGCGTCATCGGCGGCGCCGAAGGCAGCCAGTTCCTCGCCGCCTTCAAACGCTACATCGAAACGCCAGAGGCGATGTTGCTTTGATGCTCAGA
Organism: Pseudomonadota bacterium; assembly: GCA_038527085.1. GTDB lineage: Bacteria > Pseudomonadota > Alphaproteobacteria > Caulobacterales > Hyphomonadaceae > UBA5336. Next base: position 271 of record JBCBGD010000510.1, read on the forward strand.
GCTTTTATTGCGGCGGTCATTCTGGTGATCTTGCTCTTAATGGCCCTGTTTGCCGTAGCCGTGCTGACGTTCGACCCAGCAAGTTGAACGCGTTCCAGCGCTCACCCTGAGCGGAGACGAAGGGCGAGCGCGGCGCAACTGAGAGACATCCTTCGTCTTCGCTCAGGATGAGAGCGACAAAGTGAAAGAGAAAACCATGGCTGATACAAACTTCGATCTCATCGTCATCGGCACCGGCCCTGGCGGCTATGTCGCCGCGATCAGGGCGTCCCAGCTCGGCATGAAGGTGGCCGTGGTGGAGAAGGAAAACCTCGGCGGCGTGTGCCTCAACTGGGGCTGCATTCCGACCAAGGCGCTGC
>JBCBGD010000511.1:0-612 GCA_038527085.1 Pseudomonadota bacterium
CCGAGCGAAGCGACGCCTGACTTCAGCGGCCAGGCTCCGGCCAGGGTTTGAAGCAAGGTCGTCTTGCCAGAGCCATTCGCCCCGACAATGCCCACAAGGGTGCCGCCTTCAATTTCCACGCTAAAGGGGCGGATGAGCGGGACGTCGTTGCCAGGCGCGGTGACCGAAAGCCGGTCGATGCTGACTTTTGGATCTGGCGCCGGCAGAGCGGTGTGCGCCTCATCAAGATTGATGTATCCGACCCGTGAATGGACCTCGCCCCAAGCTGTCTTTGCCTGGACAATTGAGCGCCAGCTTCCGACGATCATGTCGATGGGGGCCAGTGCCCGCGACAATATGATGGAGGCAGCCACGATCCCGCCCGGCGACAACTGCTGCTGCAAGGCAAGTGCCGCCCCAGCGCCAAGGATGAAAACCTGAAGGATCTGGCGCAAGGCGCGAGACACCGCCGTGAAGCTGCTATCTGTTCGCGAGGCACGGGCGGCTTGCGCTTCGCCTTCTGATTTCACCGCTTTCCAGGTGTCAAACGCACGGTCCACGAGCCCCATGGCGACGAGAGCGGAGCGTTGACGCGCCAACCCCTCGGCAAATTGCGACGCGCGCGCATTGATC
>JBCBGD010000512.1:0-611 GCA_038527085.1 Pseudomonadota bacterium
CCTCTGAGACCCCGGGCAGGCCCGCATCACTCGCTAAGGGCGCGCCCCTCGTGTGCGCTTAGCTCAATTTTCCGGGGGTGTTGAGGGCCGCGCGGACGGCGGATCAGGCCTTGGCTTTCTTCTTGGACTTCTTCTTGTCCTTGTTCTTGCCTTTGCCCTTCGCCTTTGACTTGGACTTCTTCTTGGCGTCCTTGGACTTTTCGCCCTCGGCCTTGTCATCGGACTTTTTCGGCGGCTCTGCCTCGGTCCTGGAATCGATCAGTGTCGTGAGCAAATCAACGAAGCTGGAGCGGCGGTTCTTGGCCAGCGTGGAAATCAGCGCGTTGTCGGCATCGCGCACAGCCGGCGCGGCGGCCTCGAGCGCGTCGCGTCCGCGATCGGTGAGCGCAACAGATTTGGCGCGCGCATCGTCTTCAGATGTGGCGCGGGTGATTAGCCCGGTCTTTTCCATCCGGTTGAGCATGTCGGCGAGGGTCGAGCGATCGATGCCTGTCAGGTCCACTAGGCGCGACTGGCTGGGCCCATCTTCCTGCGAGGCGGCGGCAAGTACGCTGAACTGTCGGAGCGTGACGCCGGCCTGGCGCAGCTTCACGGCAGATTCGTTGGCGGCC
>JBCBGD010000513.1:0-596 GCA_038527085.1 Pseudomonadota bacterium
TTGTGGTCATTGTCGGTTTTCGCCTATTGGCTCCGGATGCCGGGCAGGCCGTCTATGCTCGCGGCGTTCTTGGTGCGAAATTTATCTGCCCATTTCTCAGCGGTGACGTTGGGGTTGTCGGTGTAGCGTTTGAGATTGTCGCGGTCGCCCTGGAACTCGTAGAGCGGCACGCCCCAGCCGCAGCTGTCAGCGATGCGGTCAATCTTGATGGTGAAGATGGCGCGGGCCGTGTCAAAATCCGGGAAGAGGGCGAGCAGGTCGGCAAAGCCTGGCTCGTCCCACTGGGTCGCAGTAGCGGTGCCGTAAAGGCGCAGGATCACTGGCGCGCCTTCGAACGCGCAGAACATGATGGTGATGCGGCCATTCTCGGCGGTGTGGGCTTGGGTCTCGATGCCCGAGCCCCCGGTGTCGAGATAGGCCACGGTCAGCGGATCGATCACGCGGAAGGCGTCATAGCCCTTTGGGCTGACATTGACATGGCCATCGGCAGAAAGCGGCGCGGTAGCTACGAAGAACATTTTCTGCGCTTCGATAAAGGCGGTCAGGCGGTCGTCGAGTTGCTCGTAGGTCTTGCCCATTGGTCGTGTCTCTCAGCT
>JBCBGD010000514.1:0-583 GCA_038527085.1 Pseudomonadota bacterium
TTGTGAAAGAGCTCGCCGTCGAAGGTGGCGATCCCGCACGCTTCCTGTCCGCGGTGTTGTAAGGCATGCAGGCCGAGAGCTGTCAGAAGGGCCGCTTCGGGATGGCCATAGACCCCGAACACGCCGCACTCTTCCCGGGGCTTGTCGTCATCGTGATCCCAGAACATCGACAAAGCCCTCCGTGTGCCTACGAAATTGCGTCAGCTGTTATCCGGCTCATCGCCATCCGGCAATGCATCCGACCCATATTCCGCGAGTCGGGGTGCATTTTCTATGATGTAGTCGGCATGGGAGGAAAGCGAAGGATAGAGCATCGCCTCGCGCACCTCCTGGGGTAGGTTGTCGGCATCGACGCCAAGCTGCAGGATGACGACCCCAAACAGGACCGCCGCATAGCCCCGCGCGACGCCGAATGCGACGCCTGCGATGCGGTCGATAAAGGACACGCCCTCCGGCCCGTGAATGTTGCGTGAGAGCTTGTGACCCAGCCAGGCCACACCCGCATAAACGATGATGAAAACGCTCACCATGATGACGATGTCCGGGAGCCAGGATGACGCGCTTTCCGGGAGCATGGCTGACA
>JBCBGD010000515.1:0-582 GCA_038527085.1 Pseudomonadota bacterium
CCAAACAGCGTGTCAAACCCGCCGTCGCCAGTGAGCGTGTCATTACCTTCATCGGCGAGGATGAAGTCATTGCCCTCGCCGCCGGAGAGATAGTCATCGCCCGCCCGGCCGCGCAGATTGTCATTGCCCGCATCGCCGAACACCGTGTCGTTTCCGGCATTGGCGATGAGGAAGTCGTCGCCATTTCCGCCTTCGAGGCGATCATTGCCTTCCATGCCAAAAAAGCGGTCATTGCCGTCTCCGCCCACAAGCAGATCGCTGTCTTCATAGCCTGCGAGGAAGTCATCTCCCGCGCCGCCATAGAGCTCGTCCCGTCCCTCAAACCCGAACAGGAAATCAACGCCCTCTTCTCCAAAGAGCCGGTCATTGCCGTCTCTGCCCTGGAGGATATCGTCGCCCAGGCCGCCGACCAAAAGGTCATCCCCAGCGTTGCCAACGACATAGTCGTCGCCATCACCGCCGAGCATGTAATCGTCCCCATCCAGGCCGAACATGCGGTCATTGCCCGCCTCGCCGCGCATGGAATCATTGCCATCGCCGCCGTCGAGCACATCACCGCCCGCGCCGCCGCGCATGAAGTCG
>JBCBGD010000516.1:0-563 GCA_038527085.1 Pseudomonadota bacterium
ATAGAAGGCCATAGGCTGAACTTGGAACATCATGAGAACGGTTTCAATTCAAATCTCCGCAGACCCCTGCGCAGGCAGGGGTCCATGGACTGATTTTTCAAAGAGCGCTCCAAGTTGTGAAACCGACCCATGGGGTCCTGCCTTCGCAGGACCCTACGGCGCTATTTTGAGGACCCATAGCCCGAAACCCTCCGCAGACCCTGCGACGGCAGGGATCCATGGACCACTCTCTCAACGAGCGCTCCCGGTTGCCCAACCGACCCATGGGGTCCTGCCTGCGCAGGACTCTGCGGACTATTTGGGAGCGTGGTGGTTGTCGTTAGGGTCAGCCACCGGATACGCTGAGACGGAAAGGAGACACACCATGGCCCTGAAAGACACCCCGGTTTGCGATTTTGGCTGGACAGCGCCGGACTTCACGCTGGCGGGCCCTGCGGGGGCGACGTTCACCATGCGCGATCATCTGGGCGCGAAGGGCCTGCTCGTCGCCTTCATCTGCAACCATTGCCCCTATGTGAAGGCGATTGCGGACAGGCTGGCGGGCGATGCGGCGGAGCTGATGG
>JBCBGD010000517.1:0-550 GCA_038527085.1 Pseudomonadota bacterium
ATACATGCCGTTCGGGATCACGGCTTTCGCGCGCTGTCTCAGCGCCTGGTCCTTCGGTCCGGACATCCTCTCCTCCCACTTTTTACGCAGATTGCGGGAGGCGGCGCCAAAAGAAAAGCCCGCCGGTCGGGGCGGGCTTTCATCCTGTATTGGGCTCTCGCAGCCTTCAGCGCGATCCATGGCGAAGGGCAAGGCCCGAAGCGGGGATCAAACGAGAATGCCTAGCCGACGATATCGGCCTTGGAGAAGAATTGCGCGATCTCGATTTCGGCGTTCTCTTCGCTGTCGGATCCGTGCACGGAGTTCTCGCCGATGGACTTGGCAAACAGCTTGCGGATCGTGCCGTCGGCGGCCTCTTCAGGGTTTGTCGCGCCCATTACATCGCGGTATTTCGCGACGGCGTTCTCGCCTTCCAGAACCTGCACCACCACAGGCGCCGAGGTCATGAACTCCACCAGTTCGCCATAAAAAGGGCGCTCGGCATGGACGTCGTAGAAACGCTTGGCCTGGGCTTCGGTCATGTGGATGCGGCGCTGGGCGACGATCCGCA
>JBCBGD010000518.1:0-230 GCA_038527085.1 Pseudomonadota bacterium
GCAGATTATCTCAAAACTCAAAAGCCAGGTCTAATGACGCTTCAAGCGACCGACCGCTTCGCCCCCGCCCCCTAGGCCACAGCCAAATGGAAGAATGACATGACCCTGACGGTGATCACACCGCCAGACGCCTTGCCTGTGCCTGTTTCAGAGATGAAAGACTATCTCCGAATTGGCCATGATGGCGAAGACGATCGGGTGTCTCGCCTGACCAGTGCTGCCACAGAACG
>JBCBGD010000518.1:240-548 GCA_038527085.1 Pseudomonadota bacterium
GAACGTATCGAGGCGCAGCTCGGTCAGGCACTGGTCCTGCGGACCCTGAAACGCCGGTTCTCCGCCTGGCCTGTTGGGATTTCAGGGCGGGGAGCGTCTCTCCTGCCTGGACCCGTTTCGTCTCTTGAGCGCGTCGAAATTGAAAGCGACGATGCGGATCCAGACGACGTTACGGGTCGTTTCAGGCTGACGTGTGGGCGCATGGCACTGCGCCCGTGGAGCATGGCGCCCCCGGTTCCGGAAAATGGTGCTGCCACCGTGCAGTTTCAGGCCGGCTATGGGTTGCCAGAGGCTGTTCCGGACGACCT
>JBCBGD010000519.1:0-547 GCA_038527085.1 Pseudomonadota bacterium
GTCAGTCGTCACCAGCTGCAACATTGCCTGCGGCGGGCACGCCGGCGATGCCCAATCGATGCGCGAAGCGCTCGCTCTGGCGAAGGCGAACGGTGTCTCGCCAGGTGCTCATCCCTCCTTTCCAGACCGGAAGAATTTTGGGCGCACGGCATCCGTGCTCGCGGGTGGTGAATTGGAAGCCGTTCTGACCGAACAGATCGAAGACCTGAAACACGTCGCGGCGAGGGTCGGCATCAGCCTCAGCCACCTCAAGCCCCACGGCGCGCTTTACAACATGGCGGCGCGCGATGTTGAGCTCGCGATGAGTGTTGTCACCGTGCTCAAGTCGACGCTGCCGCGCGCAGCATTGGTGGGACCTCCACGGTCGGAGCTGGAGCGCCACGCGCGCCTGCATGGCATAGCGTTCGTCCGAGAAGGCTTTGCTGATCGCGCCTATGAACCGGATGGCGCCCTCCGCGATCGTAAGTTGCCCGGCGCTTTGATTCCGAAGGCTGAGGCGCAGTCGGAACAGGCCCTCAGCATGGCAATGAAAGGACAGGTAGGGACC
>JBCBGD010000520.1:0-546 GCA_038527085.1 Pseudomonadota bacterium
GCAGGATGACGGGCGTGCCCCTGGCCGCGCTTGCCAGGGTCAGCCGCCGGCTGGCGGTGAAGTCCAGGTCACTGCACTGGGCGACCACACAGGCGACACTGGAAGAGGTGATCGCTTCCTCCACCGCCCAAAGCGCCTCCATGGGCTTGCGCGCCATGATGTGGAGCATGTGCTCCGGCCGGGCGCCCAGCGCGGCCAGCCCCCGTGCCGAGAGCTGGCCGTCTCCGCGCGCGTCCCGCTCCATATGTACCCAGGCCACGGCACCTGATGTGTTGGCTTGCGCGCCGGCCGCGAGGGCGAATCCCGTCGCGGCAGGACCGTCCCCATAGGCCGCTGCGCACACCTCGTGCACGCCCGCGCGTCCCAGCCCGTGGGGAAAGCCAGACCCGGCCACCGCGCCCGTATTTCCGGCGGCGCGGCCCACCTGTGACAGGTCCACCAGTTTGAGCGCTTTGCGGTCCATATCCACCTCTTTGTTCTATTTTTGTTCCATGACCGGTCAGAGTCAAGCGGGGCGTCGCGATTCTGAGAGAGACAAAACGTTCC
>JBCBGD010000521.1:0-536 GCA_038527085.1 Pseudomonadota bacterium
CGCGCCATGCCCGCCGTCAGGGCGCTTCCCCCTGGCAGGTCGGCCGCGCCGTGCTCATGGCAATCGGAGACATGCGCCGTTCCTGGCGCTGAGCGCTCTACTCGGCCGCCACCGCTTCAACCGGCGCCCCAACATCCAGGCGACGTCCGCTGCGCGTGAAAACGAGCGCGCCATCTTCCAGAGGCGCCTTGCGGAACATGCGCTTATCCTTCGTGTAGCTCTGGGGATTGATCCAGGGTTCGCGGTCCCCCTGTTTCGGGAACCTGTGCATCACACGCTGCATGTAGCCGGCTGAGAAATCATCAATCCACGGCCGGGCGGGCATATCTTCCTCGCCCTCGCGCAGGTTCGGCACCACCGTGTTCGCGCCGAGTTCATCCATCCGGTTTATCACGCGGCAGGCATACTCCGCCGTCAGGTCCGCGCGCAGGGTCCAGCTGGCATTGATGTAGCCAAAGGTGGAGATCAGGTTCGGCACGCCGGAATAGGCAAGGCCCTTGTAGGTCCAGGTTTGGCCGAAATCGACCGCCTCGCCG
>JBCBGD010000522.1:0-526 GCA_038527085.1 Pseudomonadota bacterium
CGACTACCGCAATGCCGAGCGGCGCCAGTTGATGCCGCAGGGCCTGGGCGGAATGGTGCAACAGGGACTTCGTGCCGGAGTAGACCGGCGTCGGCGACGCCGCGACGAAGGCAGCAGCGGAGCTGATGAATAGCACTGCCGGCGCGTCGCTCGCCTTGAGGAGAGGCAACGCACGCCGGGTTAGCGTCAGGGGCGCGACCGAGTTCGTGGCGATCTCGCTCTCGACCTTGTCGAGCGTGTCGGGGTCCGAGGCAAAGTCGTAGGGCAACAGGATGCCCGCATTGTTGATGAGCAGGTCGATCCGGCCGTGGCGCGCCTCGATCTGTTCGATCCAGCGGTCCTGATCCTTGGCCGATGTCACATCGCCGGGCATGGCTTCGGCCCCGGTTTCCTGCGCGGCGGTCTCCAGCGTCGCCTCGTTGCGCCCGGTCATGATGACGGTGTTGCCGAGCGCGATAAGCTGCCGGGTGAATTCCAGTCCGATGCCGCGTCCGCCTCCGGTTACGAGTATGACTTTTTCGTTGAG
>JBCBGD010000523.1:0-522 GCA_038527085.1 Pseudomonadota bacterium
TCCTTCCAACTGCATCAAGGCCTCAATGGCGGACTGATCCTCGCCTGACAGTTTGAAGGAGATTTCCAGTTGCCCGAAGCCTACGGCGTCGTCGACGACACTTTGATCCAGCGAGGCTATATCGAGCACTTGCGGAAAATAGGCGCTGGCAAGCTCTCAGGATTCAAGCTGGTCGTCGATGCGGCCCACGGGGCGGCCAGCTTCAGCGCGCGGAACGTGTTCGAAGCGACAGGCGCCGAGGTGACCTTCATCGGCACAGACCCGGACGGCATCAATATCAACAATGGCGTCGGCGCGACCCATCCAGACGTGCTGGCCGCGAAGGTGGTCGAAACCGGCGCCTATGCCGGGGTGGCTCTGGATGGCGATGCAGACCGCCTGATCATGGTGGATGAGGCCGGAAAAGTGGTCGATGGCGACCAGTTGCTGGCCCTGCTTGCCACCTCGATGCAGGCCGAAGGACGCCTGAAAGGCGGCGGTGTTGTCACAACGGTCATGTCAAATCTGGGGCTTGAGCGTCAT
>JBCBGD010000524.1:0-522 GCA_038527085.1 Pseudomonadota bacterium
ATGTACGCGAAGGCGTCACCATCGGCGGCGCGGCCGCGCTGTTTTGTGTCGTGATCATGCTTGCGGGGCAGGTGTCGTCTGGAGAGCGCCCTGAACTCGTTCTTTGGGAAGTGATTGCGGGACTGTCCTTCGCCTTCAAAGTGGAGCCGATTGGAGGGCTGTTTGCGCTCGTGGCCAGCGGCCTCTGGATCGTGAATTCGTTCTATTCCATCGGCTACATGCGCGGGAATCGCGAGCGCAATCAGACACGGTTTTACATCTGCTTCGCGATCGCCATCTTCGGGGCGATGGGCGTCGCCATGGCGGGCAATCTCTTTACCCTGTTTGTGTTCTACGAGGTCCTGACGCTGTCGACCTATCCGCTCGTCGCCCACAAAGGCGATGCGGCGGCCGAGCGGGGTGGCGGCAGCAACCTACTTCCCGGGCGCGCACCTACAAGCGGCGGGTGCCCCCCTGTGAGCCCAAAGGAGGCTATGTAGCCGGCCAGGGAACGAACGACCCCCCGGATGAAAACCATACACG
>JBCBGD010000525.1:0-513 GCA_038527085.1 Pseudomonadota bacterium
GGGCGCCGAAGTATTTCCACTCCAGAATGAACTTATGCGGATGTCTGCCTTTGGCTCGCTCACAGTCTGGGCAACGTTGACAATCGGAATCAGCCGCCGCGGCGCTGCTGCAATGCTTACACTGGTGTTCGCCAGCTTCCTTGAAATGATCATCCTGACGCCATCGCAGGAAACCATTCGAACGCTGTCATCTGCTGCGGTTGGCATTGTCCTGGCCTTCCTTGGCCTGCAATTCTACTGGTATCGCGTCTCATTCGGGCGCCGTATCCTCTCCTGATCATCGTCTCGGACTTGATCGCACCGGCGGGCAGTGCATATCTGCGCAGCGGTGCGTGTCGTAAGACGTTATGCGCCATCTGACATTTCGACCGGCTCCATGCGCGCCGGCCCTGGTTTGAGGAGACTCGCGCATGTCTCGTTTTGACGACCTCTTGGAAACGGTTGAGACCTACCAGTCGCTCGCCGCAGAGAATTATGATCGCATTCGCCGCCTCGCCGAGGAGCTTCGGGAGG
>JBCBGD010000526.1:0-511 GCA_038527085.1 Pseudomonadota bacterium
GCGCTCACGGCGCTGTTCTCGTTCCTACTGGTCTTTTCGTCGGCCACCCAGGACATCGGCATTGACGCCTGGCGCATCGAGGCCGCCAACACCGATGAGGAACAGGCCAGCCTCGCGGCCGCCTACCAGTATGGCTACAAGGTCGGCATGGTGATTTCCGGCGGCGTCACCCTGGTCATTGCCGGGTTCTCCTCTTTCAACGTCGCCTATTTTTCCATGGCCGCCACAATGGTCATGGTCGCCCTGGTGTTTGCTGTTTGGGACCGGGCCAAGGGTCTGGAAACCGCGGGCGCCGCGGGGGTGATGCTGGTCGCGGTGGGTGTGGCGACGGCCTTCGGCGAACTCGCGGGGATCACCGAGGGCACGATCCTGAAGGCGATCTTCACAGGCGTTTCGTGGATTTTCTATGCCATCACGGCGGCCGGGGGCGCGGCTTTTCTCTACTTCCTGTCGCGGGCGCTGCGTGACCGCCCCGATGAAGAAGTGTTCTCCATGTCCGGGCTCACATTAG
>JBCBGD010000527.1:0-507 GCA_038527085.1 Pseudomonadota bacterium
GGCGTCCATGAGCCAGCGTCTGGACACGGCCGAACTGCTCCGATGCTATCGCCGCGGGATTTTTCCCATGGCGGAAAGCCATGACGATCCGCGCCTGTTCCTGGTCGATCCGGACCTGCGTGGGATCCTCCCACTCGATGCCTTTCACGTGCCCAAGCGGCTCGCCCGCACCGTGCGCCAGGACCGGTTTGACGTTACCATCAACCGCGCCGTCGCAAGGGTGCTCGAAGGTTGTGCTGCGCCTGCAGAGGGACGCGAAACCACCTGGATCAATCCCCTGATCCACAATCTCTATAGCGGCCTGCACCGGGAGGGGCATGCTCACTCCGTCGAAGTCTGGCAGGACGGCCGGCTGGTGGGTGGGCTCTACGGGGTGGCGATTGGCGGCGCGTTCTTCGGCGAGAGCATGTTCTCGCGCGCCACGGACGCTTCAAAAGTGGCGCTCGTTCATCTCGTCGCGCGGCTCCTGCGCCAGGGCTACGTCCTGCTGGACGCTCAGTTTCACAA
>JBCBGD010000528.1:0-503 GCA_038527085.1 Pseudomonadota bacterium
GGTATTCCGCTCGCCATGCTTGCGGGGCGTTGGGCAGACCACCGCGACAAACCGATAGTGCCGTTGGCAGCTTGCGCTGCGGTGGTCGCGGTCGGCCTGTTGCTCATGGGATTGGCAGAGAATCTTGCGCTCGCCCTTGCCGGCTACCTGGTGTTCGGCATTGGAGGGGCTGTTTTCCTCGCACTTCACAGTGCTCAGACCTTGCGAGTGTTACCGCGCCCGGAAAGGCGCGGCCGGGATCTCGGCATCTTTAACCTGACCAATACGATACCGGCTCTGATCATGCCTTGGTTGACCCTCGCCCTCGTCCCTGTTTTTGGTTTTGGTGGCTTGTTCTTCCTGCTTTCAGCGCTCGCGATCGCAGCGTTCCTGGTCTTGTTCACAATGGGGGCTCAGCTTGAGGGTTGATTTCCGCTGCGGCGCAGATAGGCTCAAATTGAGAACGTTCACAATGGGTCTTCGACCTAAGGGGAGTGAGACAGATTTCGATGCTTAGGGGTATC